>CAZHLF010000132.1:0-6962 GCA_964532845.1 uncultured Tissierella sp. | reverse complement strand
GATTAACGGGTTAGGGGTTTAATTCATTGACTCAGAGGCTTTTATGTGATATATTCCTGTCTTTGACACTAAAAAAGTAATAAAGGTCTGAAATTCATTGAAAAATCAATGGATTCAGACCTTTTGTGTTGGATTCAAAAGTGCACAATGTCACTTAGTTTTTGTTGTATTAAAAATATTTTTCATCTGCTTGATTGTTACAATTTCATAATCAGTTCTAAATCCAAATACATCATGTAAATCATCAGTGAAGTCAGTGCGTTTGTAAGATGGGATATATCCATTGCCTTTTGACTCGTGTAAATTCATATCCCTTAGACCATCAATTATCTCACAACAGGTATACTTCTCACCAAGCTTCTTTTCCAGTAATCTGTAAATCAATAATGAGATAAAGCAAGTCAAAAAGTGTGCTTCTATTCGATTTTCGTTGCTTAAGAATACTGGTCTTGCTTTGAACTCGCTCTTCATTATTCTAAAGCATTCTTCAATTTCCCATCTTCTATGGTTGATTTTAATGATATCCGTAGGATCACCATCTAGATTAGTACAAACACCATAGAATCCATCGAATGCTTCTTCCTTTTTAATTAATTCAGTATCGATACTGTAAATTTCTTTCTCGGCTATCTCTCCATTATCAGTACAGGTTGTCTTTTCTACAAATCTTCTATAGTCATTTTGATTTGTTTTTTTCAATAAACTTTTATTTCCACTTATCGCTTTTAATGCCCTATCTATTTGCCCTTGCCTGATATTTCTTTGATAGTCTCTGTATTTAAACGAAAATGTTACAATTAGATGTTGCTCTAAACCATTTTCTTTAATCCATCTTTCTTTGTAAAATGTCTTGGACAGAATATTATCACTTAATATATCATCTGAATTATTCAATTTTTCATCAATTTCATCAAGATTAAATAATTTATCCTTCCCAGGAAGCTTCCAACCATCTTTTGATAGAGCCCACTCCTTAAGATAGTTCTTTAACTTCTTAATAGACTGAGTAGTAATAAATGCTCGTTCATCCTTGTTATTAAATTTACGGTTAGCTAGTGAGGAAAGACCTGCGTCAGTACAAACTATGAACTTAGAAAGATTGAAGTCAGTTAATATCTTCTCCTCTAGAGGTAATAGTGTATTCTGTTCATTGGCATTACCCCTATCAATATTAAAAGCAAGGGGTATACCATCTCCATCCATAAACAAGCCCATTTGCACAATAGGATTAGGTCTATTCTCCTTAGACACACCATATTTTCTAATGCCATCAACATCCTCTTGCTCAATCTCGAAAAAGTAATTAGTACAATCATAATAAAGTATCTTAGTATTTCTATTGGATACCTTTAGACTATTTTCATACAAGGAAGATTGGATAAAAAGGTTTTCTTCAGCTAAGACATCTAGAGCCCTGAAAATTTGATGTAGTTCAAATTTAGGTTGTTCAATGAACTTCTTACTCAGCTCAAAGGTAGCAGATTTAGAGGATGGAAATATAATCCTGGAGTAAACAAGTCTAGAAAGGATAGAATCTAAATCATAGTCAAACTTATGCTTCTTTGAAATACTCTTACAAATTTTATGCAAGCCAATCTCATGATAAATTCGTTCAAGAAATAAATACCCTCCATTGAAGGATCTATCTTGGTCTTTAGAAATGATTTTAGATGGAGAAAACTTTGCAATAACATCAGGTTCCTTATTCTCTGCTTCAAGTTGATTAAGTTGATCAACATAGGCTCTTGCCCATTGTTCAATATCAATGTCACCTAATTTTTCTTTAAGATCTTTTTCAGTTCCTAACTTTTCATGAATCTTATTCATTTTTTTGCCATTTGAATAAACAGTTTTAACAACATAAAAAGAAGCAGCATTTTTGGTTTTAGAAATCTGAAGTCTCATAGTAAACCTCCCGATATTAGTAGCTATATTATAACACATTGGGGCACATTGTGCAATATATAAATATAAAATTTGACAAAAAAATAAAGCTATTTCAATAGCTTCAAGGATTTTTTCAATATGTAAGTGTCAAACTACCGAATCAATACTGGTACTAGATAGAACTTTTTTACATAGTATGTTTTCTTTACCCTTATCTAGATAGGTAATTAAAGCGACTTCATTTTGCTCATTTAAAGTTTGCAATAAATTTTCATAATTTTTTTCAAACATCTAATCACTCATTTCTAAAATTATGTATAGTTAAGATCTTATCAAAATATATTTAAAATATATCATAGGTTGACTCTACTTATTATAGCATAATGTAAATAACCTTCAATAAGGAATAATTATCTTTATTTTCAATTGGCACTGGAAAAACATTAGCGTTATGTTAACAATAGATTAACGGGTTAGGGGTTTAATTCATTGACTCAGAGGCTTTTATGTGATATATTTATCAACATGGTAATTTATTAATTAACAAAGATTTGGGGAGGATTTTATGGATAGAACAAATGATTCAATTGATTCAATGGATGAAATTAGAAATACTTCAGAAGAATATTTTGAAGAGCCTATTGAAAGACATGATGACTTGAATTCTGAATCAAATCAAGAAGAGGAATTGGACATTGTAATTCAAATTGGAGAATTCATCAGGGACAATTCCTGTTATGAAAAGCTAACAAATGCTGAAATTTTTCTTGAAGAACCATTTTCCTTAGAAGTTGAAGAGATACACCCTTTACTTGATGAGTTAATGGAAAGACAGGAGTACACTGATATTGTAAGAAATAATGGCAAAGAACATATCTATTTGTTTAGTGATAAGTACATAACAAAAAATTATGCAAAGATGATGATATTAACTGAGGAGAAAGATTTACTTAAGTTAATAGCAGAGATTGTAAGAGATGAATCCAAGACATATCCTAGACCTACCGATTCTAGAATATTTGGTAAAAGGCCATTTAATCTATCTAAAGATGATTTCCTTCAAGTTTATGAATTATTAAAGAGGAACAATGATTATTCAGACATTGAAGAAACAAGGGCTTCTAATAATGCATTATATCTCTATTCAACTAAGCACATGAATCATGGACATGCTAAGAGACTAGCAGAATGGATAGAGGTTGAAGCGGAGCAAAATCCGTAAGTTTAAAGGAGGAGTAAATATGTTTGGCAGATTAGGACCTACAGAATTGATTTTAATTCTTGGTATAGCGCTTGTAGTATTTGGACCTAAAAAGCTTCCTGAAATAGGAAAAGCTATGGGTGAGTCTATTAGAGCTTTTAAGGATCATGCAAACAAGGTAAGTGAAGAACCTTCAGAAAAGACAAATGAAGAGTAATTTTCACCTGGATTAGTTAAATATAAAACTAACAATCAAAGATGATATTGGAGGGAAAGCAATGTTTGAAAGAGAAATTGAAGATTTCGTTGAGAAAGCAAGAACAAGACGTGAATTCCTTAAAATGAGTGGTAAAGGACTGGCAGGAATTACTGTTACAGCTTCTGTACTTAACCTTATGGGATGTCAAAAGGAAGAGCCAACTACAGTAGGAGAAGTACCAACTGGAGCTGCAGCTTTCGTAGTTCCAAAAGGATTAATAATTGCACAGCCTAACAGATGTACTGGCTGTCAAAGATGTGAAATGGTTTGTACTGTAGCTAATGATGGAAAAATTCACCCATATATTTCAAGGGTAAAAATAGGTAGAACATATAACTATGGAACGGAGATGAAATCAGATTATAGAACAGAGAATGGATATTTTGGGAATTTCCTTATGACTCCTGAAACTTGCAAACAATGTGAAGATGCTAAATGTGCTGCAGCGTGCCCTGTAAAGGCTATTTCTCAATCTGAAGGCATTGGTGCTTGGACAGTTGATACAAACACATGTGTAGGATGTGGAGCATGTGAAAAGGCATGTCCATGGCATATGCCTACATTAGATCCAGAGACTGGAAAATCAACAAAGTGTATTTTATGTGGAGCTTGTGCAGATAACTGCATAACTGGTGCATTACAACTTTTACCTTGGGAAAAAGTAGAAGCTATGTTAAGAAGAAGAGGATATAGTTTGTCATAGTTTTAAATGAGTTGATAGGAGGAATAAAAAAATGGCTAATATAACTGGCTGGACAGGAAAATTACTTAGAATAAACTTAACTAATGGAAATATTACTACTGAAGACAGTATGAAATATAATAAAGATTTAATAGGTGGAGCAGGCTTAGGATATAAGGTTATCTTTGATGAAGTACCAGAAGGAACTAAAGCTTTTGATGAGGCAAACAAGGTTGTAATAGCAGTTGGACCTTTAACAGGAACAACGGCACCTTGTAGTGGAAGAACAAACATTACATCATTGGGACCAACAAATCCATATCACGCTGTTACAGATAGCCATATGGGCGGTAACTTTGGACCTTGGATGAAATTTGCAGGATATGATGCTATTATAATCGAGGGTGCTGCAAAGAGCCCAGTATGGATTAAAATAGAAGATGACAAGGTATCCATTGAAGATGCTTCTTCATTATGGGGAAAAGGAGTTATCAATGCAACTCACGCAATTAATGAAATAATGGGTAAGGAAGCTTGCGTTGCAGCTATTGGTCAAGCTGGTGAAAATCTAAAGAACCTTGCATCCATAGTAAACACTGTAAACCACTCAGCTGGTGGTCATGGTGGTGTTTGGGGTTCGAAAAAGTTAAAAGCTATTGGTGTAAAACCAACAGGTGCAGTACATATAGCTGAAGGCAAGAATAAAGAATGGTTGGATTTAAATGAATATATGATGTCAGATATAATTGGTGCTAACAATCAACACGTTGTACCAAGTACTCCACAAAGCTGGGCTGAATATCACAGTAAAGGAAGCCGTTGGACTGCTCAATCTGCATTATTCTGGGGAGCAGCTAACCCACCTGTAGAAACAGGCGAATGTCCAGCAGGAGATAAGAATAAGGTAGGTCTACGAACTCAAAAGGCTATATTTGACCTAGGAGAAGTAGCTGAAGCTAGAACGGTAAAAATGGGTGGTTGCTACTCATGCCCAATTCGTTGCCAATCAAACCTATATGTTCCTGAGCTTGAAAAATACGGCTTAAGTCCATATGCTACAAGTACATGTATCAACTTCATAGCACCTGGAGTTGCAATGGTAAAAGGATATTCAGATGGAGATTCTAAAGGAGAAGTTGCATTAATAACTAAATGCCTTGGCTCAAGACTAGCTGATGATTATGGAATCTGGAGTAACTATGGACAGTTACCAAAAGACTTTAAATATTTATATGAAATAGGTAAATTTAAAGAGATATTGCCTGCAGAAGAATACAATAGCATTAAATGGGACTTATTAGAAAAGGGCGATCCAGCATGGATGTTAGAGTATTATCCAAGACTTGCATCAGCTGATGGTGAATTCGGTCACTTACTAGATGGCTCATCTGAAATAGCAAAGAGATGGAACCTTGGTCAAGAATATTGGGATGATAAAAATGTTGGATTATGGTCAAAGATGGCATATCCAAAGCACCATAGCAACGAAGCAGGAGCACAGGTTGGAGCTTTGGTAAATGCAATGTTTAACAGAGATGCTAACTCTCATACACATATGAACTTTATAGGAGCAGGGCTTCCTATAGAGCTATTAAAGGAAATAGCTGCTGAAGTATGGGGTTCACCAGATGCCCTTGATGCACCTATGAACTACACACCAATGAATGAATACAAAGCAAAATTTGCTAAGTGGTCTATAGATAGAAATATGCTTCATGATTCAATAACTCTTTGTAACTGGGTATGGCCAATGACAGTATCTCCTATGAAGTCAAGAGGTTATAGAGGTGATACAGCATTAGAATCTAAATTCTACAGTCTAGCAACTGGTATTGAAACATCAGAAAAAGATTTAGATTATATGGCTGAAAGAATTACTCATCTTCATAGAGCGCTTACAATCAAGAATATGAACACTATTGACATGAGAAATACACATGATACTATTCCAGCTTGGGTATTCGATGTTGATCCTGATATGAAGCCTTTCACAGAAGGAACAGTTAAGTTAGACAGAGATGATATGCAATTAGCACTTACAATGCTTTATAGAGAATATGGATGGGATGAAAAGACAGGTGCTCCTACAAGAGCGACACTTGAAAAATTCAATCTAAAAGATATAGCTGATGAGTTAGAAAGACTAAACCTACTCCCTTAATATTTAATATAGTGCAACCTAAAAATTGGAGGGCAGTCTTGCCTCCTTTTTTTAGATTGTTTTGAAAGGATGAGTGTATATGATTTGGGATTTTTTAATAGATAGGTTACTTGAAGAACAACATCCTGAAGTTGAGCATGAAAAATGTATTTATAAAATTACTAATGACAAAAATTGCAGCATATGTAGAGATAATTGCCCTATGGATGCAATTTCACTTTATAACAAAGGTGTATCCATTGATGATAAGCTTTGCGAAAACTGTGGAATATGTAAAACTATGTGCCCGTCACAAGCAATTAATTTCAAGGGTTTAGGTGAATTGGATATTATTAATTCTATCAAAGAGAAAAAGAATATTGTAATAGGATGCTCTAAAAAAGATGTAAACTGCAATTTGAAACTTAGCTGCCTAAATGCCTTTCATCCAGAGCTGTTAGCTGCTCTATTTATAGATAATATACAACAAAAATTTTATTTCAATCTAACAATGTGTGATGGTTGCTCCCTTGGAGAAAAAAACCATTTATTTAGAGAATCACTGGAGAAAGCTGTTTCTTTCCTTGAAGCATTGGGGATGAAGCCAAATTATGAGCTTAATCTAAATGAATGGGAGCTTAGAGAACTTACTGACGAAATATACTCAAGAAGAGATTTGTTTCTAAATCTAAAGAAAAATACAACAAATTTGGCTTATAATGCTATTGATTCAGTTGTAGGTGAAAACAAGGGGTTAAATGTAAGAGTTGAGCTTATTAATGCTATTAAGAAA
>CAZHLF010000131.1:0-7040 GCA_964532845.1 uncultured Tissierella sp. | reverse complement strand
TAAATTTATATTATTATATCTCTAATAGAATGTAAAATGCATAATTGAACTAATAGTCATTCCTGGATGGAATAGGAGGGTGTATGGATTTAAAACAATTAAGAACATTTATAAAAGTAGCAGAGCATTTAAATTTTACAAAGGCAGCAGATGACCTTTATATGACTCAATCATCAGTAAGTAAGATCATAAAAAGCTTAGAGGATGAACTAGGCACACCTTTATTTAACAGAAATCCAGCAACTGAACTTACAGAAATAGGAATGGTAATTTACAAACAAAGTACAAATATTATTGCTCTTATGGAAGGGATACCACTGGAGGTTGATAATTTTAAGGAGTTGAACAAAGGTGAGATAAAGATAGGTATACCTCCATTAACAGGTTCATCTTTTTTTCCTAAAATAATCGGAAGCTTTAATCAAAAATATCCAAATGTAGAGCTTAAGTTATTTGAGAGTGGTTCTAAGCAGATTGAAAGCAAATTGGAGGAGGGAAAGCTGGATATAGGAATAATGGTATCAGATCCCTTAAAGAATCATATATATAATTCTATTGAGTTCGTTAGAAGTCCGCTTTTAGTCTTGGTGAATAAGAATAATATTCTTTCCCAAAAGGACATAATTAAAATTGATGATTTAAGAAATGAAAAATTTGTACTTTTTCAGGAGGATTTTAAGCTTTATGATGATATAATCCACCGTTGTAAGGAAAACTTCTTTGAACCATATATTATCTGTAAAAGTTCGCAAAAGGAATTCATTGCAGAAATGGTTGAATCTGGAGTGGGAGTAGGATTTCTACCTAAGGTTACATGTCTGGAAATAAATAAAAGAGATGTGAAATATATACCTCTGGAAGAACCAAGCATATATCTGGAACTTTCAATTGTTTGGCGAAAGGACAGATTTCTTTCCCATGCCAGTAGACAATGGATAAAATTTGCTGCTAAAAGACTTGGTATAGAAGCTATTGCTAATATGGATAAAACCTTGTAAAATATCATATATCAGAGATGAGGTGTTTTAATGAAGGATAATCATATTATATACATAATGCTTTCTCATAGTGGGTCAATGTTCTCCAGGGCCATTAAGGTATGTTCTAAGGATACTTACACTCATGTATCAATAGCATTTGATGAGAACTTAAATGAGCTATATAGCTTTGGAAGAATTAGACCCTATAATCCTATTATAGGAGGATTTATTAAAGAGGATATTGTAAATGGAACTTATGGAAGGTTTCCTCAAACTAAATGTGCCATATACAAACTTGAGATAGATAATATTCAGTACAAGAGACTAAAAAGAGAACTAAATAAATTTAAACGTGATAAGAAAAGGTATGGGTATAACCTTATAGGGGTAATGAGTGCAGCATTTAATAAACCATTACGTAGAAGGCATAAATACTTTTGCTCACAATTTGTTTCAGAGATTCTTCAAAATAGTGGAGTTAAGTTGATAGACAAGGATCCATGCCTAACATCACCTATGGATTTTATTAAAAGTGAAAAGCTGGAATGTATTTATGAAGGTGAACTAAAAGCTTTAAGTCAAGAAAAGAGAATACTACCTGCTGGTGAGATCTCATCTATTTAAGTCAGTTTAAAGATTGGGAAAAATGAGCCAAATGGCTCATTTTTTAATTAACAATATGGATGACACATTAATTAAATCTTTAATTATGGGGACCGTTCGACAATTAGCAACAAAAAATGCTAAATTAAAACTTTTTATACGTTTTTGGAACTACAAAATGTATATAAACTATACTAAGTGTATAAATTTTATATAATATGCACAGCTTTTGCTCAAGGGGATTTTAAATGATTGGAAAGCAAATATTGTATAAATTTTATACGATAAAAATAATGGTCAAAAAATTATAAATTATGGTGAAAATTTGTAATGAAGCAAATTCAAATGTCTAAGGATTCTGAAATTAATAAAATTATTATGAAAACGTTGGCACACTAATTGCAATAATAAATGACGTATATTTAATTACGAAAGGAGCGAATAAAGTGGATATTTTGTTAAACCCTGTAATTATTTCTGTAATTGTTATGTCGGCTTTATGTTTATTAAAGCTAAATGTGTTGCTATCATTACTTGTTGCTGCACTTGTAGGAGGACTAGTTAGTGGTATGGGATTTGGAGGAACCATGTAAACTTTAGTTGGTGGAATGAGCGGAAATGCTAATACGGCATTAAGCTACATTTTACTAGGATCTTTAGCTATGGCAATGGAGATGACTGGTGCTGCAAATGTACTTGCAATAAAGATTGGAAAATTAACAAGAGGAAGTAAAATCGCTTTAGCTGGACTTATTGTGGTAGTATCAATGGCATCAGGTACTGTTATACCTGTACATATTGCATTTATACCAATATTAATTCCACCTTTATTAAAGACAATGAACAAAATGAAAATGGATAGAAGAATGGCTGCTGTTTCATTTGGATTTGGATTAAAAGCACCTTATATAACAATACCAGTTGCCTATGGAGCAATATTTCATGGAATAATTAAAGATTCAATGGCTGCTGCAGGACTTGAGGTTTCTTTAGATTTAATTTGGAAGACCAACTGGATGGCTGGCTTAACCATGATTGTTGGACTTGCTATAGGATGGTTCTTATATAGTAAACCAAGAGAATATAAAATGGATGAATTAAGCGAAGAAGCATTTGAAATGGAAGATCCTGAACTAACTTCAGCTCATATTTTCGCTGTAATAGCTGGTATCGCAGCCTTAGTAGTACAACTATTAACAGGTTCATTACCACTAGGAGCAATAGCAGGTCTAGCTATAATGATTATATCAAAATCAATTAAATGGGATAAAGTAGATGAAATGTTAAATGGCGGAATTAAAATGATGGGTCTAATAGCATTCGTAATGTTAGTAGCCTCAGGATATGCAACAGTTATCAATGCTACAGGTGGAGTTCCTTCATTGGTAGATGCTGCAGTTACTGCATTTGGAGGAAGTAAGTTAGTGGGAGCTACAGTTATGATAGTTCTTGGTTTATTAATTACAATGGGTATTGGAACTTCTTTCGGTACAGTTCCTGTAGTTGCTGCAATATATGTACCTCTTGCAATGAAACTTGGTTTTTCACCAGCAGCAACAGTATTCTTAATTACTGTAGCAGCAGCTCTTGGAGATGCTGGTTCACCAGCATCAGATACAACATTAGGACCTACATCCGGATTAAATGCTGATGGTCAACATGACCATATATGGGATACATGTGTGCCTCAATTCATTTGCTATGATATACCCCTTATGATAATAGGTATAATCTGGCCACTAATATTAGGATAGAATTTATGAGATGGGGAAATACACAAAATGTATTTCCTCTTATTTTTTAAAATAGGAGGGATTAATGTGAAGAACACTATGAATTGTGAAGCATTAGTTTCAAAGGATGAAGAACTGATTTCAAAAGCATCAAGAGCTTCTTATTTTCCCCTTGTAATGAAGAAGGGGAATGGCTCTATTATGGAAGATATGGATGGTAATAATTACATAGATTTCTTTTCTAGCTCGGCTGTTTTAAATACTGGTCACTCTCATCCAAAGATTGTTGAGGCAATAAAGAATCAGGTAGATGATTATATACATTTCTCCAATGATTATATGTATTCTCAGCCACAGATTGACTTAGCTCAAAGGCTTGTAGAAATTACACCAGGAAAGTTTAGTAAGAAAATATGTTTTGGACTTTCAGGGTCTGATGCTGTAGATGGAGCTATAAAACTAGCTAGATCTTTTACAAAAAGGCCGAAGATAGTATCCTTTACAGGTTCATATCATGGGTCAACCTATGGTGCAATTTCTGTAAGTGCTATTTCTTTAAGCATGAAAAGAAAAATAGGACCATTATTACCTGAAGTTTTTCATCTTCCATATCCTGATTGTTTTAGGTGTCAATTTAATGGAGTTAGAGATAAATGCAACTTTGAATGTTTCAAATTTATAGAATATGCTTTTGAAACATATTTGCCTTCAGATGAAGTAGCAGGAATTATCATTGAGCCTATAGCAGGAGATTTAGGTTTTGTAGAACCGCCAGAAGAATACATGAAAAAGTTAAACCAATTTTGCAAGGAAAGAGGAATATTATTCATAGTTGATGAAGTTCAGCAAGGATTTGGACGAACTGGAAAGTGGTTTTCCATAGAGCACTTCAATATTGAACATGATATATTAATTATGGGAAAATCTATGGCTTCTGGGCTTCCTTCAAGTGCCGTAGTTGCAAGGTCAGAAATAGTTGATTCCCTTGAGATGCCAGCACATCTATTTACAGTTCAAGGAAATGCAGTATGTTCAGCCGCTGCTTTAGCTACAATTGAAGTAATTCAAGATGAACACTTAATCCATAATGCTACTGTAATTGGAGATTACATTAAAAATAGGTTTGTTGAAATGAGTAGAAAATACCTTTTTATTGGAGATGTAAGAGGTCGTGGACTATCCATTGGAGTAGAACTACTAGAAGATAAAGTCTTAAAAACAAAAGATAAAATCGGAACTATGAAGATATGTTATAGGTGCTGGCAGAAAGGTGTAGTATTGATTTTTCTTTCTGAGAATGTTTTAAGAGTACAACCACCATTAACTATTACTATGGAAGAGACTATAGAAGCGATGAATATAATTGAAAAGGTTTTTGAAGAATATGAAAGAGGTAGTATTTCTGATGAAGCACTAGAAGTGGTTCAAGGTTGGTAATTATAGATTAAAGCTTATTTTAAAAAATCCATATTATGATATAATGAGGTATGTCCCCAACTTATTTAAGTGATGGGTTGAGGGATATACCTCATTGCAGGATGGTATTGAACTGTAAAAAGTTTTTCCATGCTGAAACATAGACTATTAAATTAATTGGATAGGATGAGATTATGGATATTAATAAAATTGGCGAAATGATTTCAAATTATACCCCACTTGTTGTAATAATTGATGAAAAAGGAATTATCAATTGGATGAGTGAAAATTTTAAAGAGGAGCTAGGAATTGAGTCCCTATATATAAGATTTGATGAAAAATTTAAGGTTGATTTGAGTTTTGTAAAAAAGAATAAAAAAATTAATATTACTTACAATGCCTATAAATACAAGATTACAAATCATAAAATACTAAGTGGGGAAGAAGAATATTCTGTAATAGTATTTGAAAATCTTAACAAATTCAATAATAGTGATATAAAAATCTATGCCCTAGAAAACATTATTGCTAGAATAAATGATGGAATCGTTGCCAGCGATTTTGATGGGAAGGTTGTTATATACAATAAAGCTATGGAAATATTAGAAGATAAAAACTCTGATGATATGTTGGGTCACTTTCTTTGGGATGCATATGGATATGGTGAGGAAGAAGATTCAGAACATAGAAGTGTTTTTCATTCTGGGAAAGCACTTATTAACAAATATTCAGCACATTCCTTCTCCAATGGTGTACCAAAATATGTTTCATATAGTACTTACCCCATTTTAAAAGAAGGTGAGAAAGTTGGAGTATATACAATCAGCAAGAATGAGACCAAACTTCATAATCTATTATCAGAGACAATTGATTTGAAAAGACAGTTCAACAAAGAGCAAGACGAAAAAAAGATATATAATTCAAATGGTACCAGTTTCACATTTTCAGGAATTATTGGAACATCAGATCATATGAATAAACTTATTAAAGAATCACAAGCTATTGCATGGCTAGACAATAATATTTTAATAGTAGGGGAAACAGGAAGTGGTAAAGAAGTATTTGCACAGAGTATTCATAACTATGGGAAAAGAAGTAATGAACCATTTATTGGAATTAACTGTTCCGCCATTCCAGAAAATCTTCTGGAAAGCATATTGTTTGGTACTGTAAAAGGTGCATTTACAGGTGCATTAGATCATTCAGGACTGTTTGAAGAAGCAAAGGGAGGGACACTGTTTTTAGATGAACTAAACTCTATGCCTATATCAATGCAAACAAAGCTGCTTAGAGTACTTCAAGAAAGAATCGTAAGACCTGTTGGAGGAAATACAACTTATCCTATTAATTGCAGAATAATAAGTGCAATGAATGAAGAACCACAGGATCTAATTAAGAACGATAGATTGCGTGAAGACTTATATTATAGAGTTGCTGGATTTAATTTGTTTATACCTCCTTTAAGGGAAAGGAAAGTAGATATATTTGATTTATCTGATTCCTTTATAAGTATCCATAACAAGTCTATGGGGAAAAATGTAGTTGGAATTTCTAAGGAATTGAAAAATTTAATGGGCAATTACTCTTGGCCAGGAAATGTAAGAGAACTTCAACATTTTATAGAAAACCTAATGGTTAGAGTAGATGAAGATGAAGAATATCTTAGGATTAATCATATACCAGAGTATCTTAAGGATAAGATAATGAGTAGCAGGGCTATTGAAATGATTGCAGAGGAAAAGGAATCACTACCTACTACTCTAAATAGTGTTGAAAGAAAAATCATACTTGAGGCTTTGGACAAAAATAAGTGGAACATAAGTAAAACATCAAAGGAATTAGGAATAATTAGACAAAGTCTTCTATATAGAATAAAAAAGCTTGGAATTGAGAGAAAGTAATTCTTAAAATATTTATTATGAGGTGAATAAGATGAAAAGTTTAGGAGTATTTAAAGGTAAAAATGGAATTTATTTATATGATGGTGAAAAGGGAGAGGAAATCTTTAATACAAAGGAATACAAAGATGTGTTTAATAAGTTTCCTAATGGTGAACATAATTTCTTTGATAAAATATACAATGAATACGGAATTACTAACATTGACGAGATAAAACAACACTTTTTATATCTCTTTAATACGGTTTTAATATCTAACATAACTAGTTTTATAGTAGATAAATATGAAGAAGGTAATTTTGAAGAGTTATATTTTGATAAAACTATTGAAAAATCAAGAACGCAAATGATAAAGTTTAACGACCTTTTAGATTCTGAAAATCTGTTAGGTGGAATAATAATTTGTTTAA
>CAZHLF010000130.1:0-7093 GCA_964532845.1 uncultured Tissierella sp. | reverse complement strand
ATTTTTTTACAATTTCTTTTCTGCAATATTCAACTTCTTCTTCTTTAGAAACAACAATTATTTCATCTATATATTTACATTTATCAAATTTTTCCAATGTATGTGCAAGAATCGGCTTATTATCTATTGCTATAAATTGCTTATTGATTTTACTTCCCATTCTGTTACTCATTCCTGCAGCTGCAATAATAACTGAAACAAAATAATCTTTATACATCCTTACACCTCGATTCCATTAAGAATTATCTATTTTAAACTTTTTTGGCATTAGTACAAATGTATAGCATTAAAATATGCTAACCTTATTATAACATACTAACCCTAAAAATAAAGATTTATTTACCTTCTCCTCTTCATGCAAAAAAGAAGACCCATAAGGGTCTATACAGCTTTATCCACCAAAGCCTTAGGTTTAGCAAAGATCATTCTACCTGCTGAGGTTTGGAGAACACTTGTCACTAGTACATCTATCGTCTCTCCAATATATTTTCTTCCCGATTCAACAACTATCATAGTACCGTCATCCAAATATGCTAACCCCTGGCCTGATTCTTTACCGTCTTTAACAACAGTAACAATCATCTCTTCTCCAGGTAAAACAACTGGCTTAACAGCATTTGCTAATTCGTTAATATTAAGTACATCTATTTTTTGAACTTCGGCAACCTTGTTTAGATTGTAATCATTGGTAATGATTTTACCATTCAATAATTGAGTAAGTTTTAGTAATTTTGAGTCAACTTCCTGAATATCCTCAAATTTTTTCTCGTGGATTATGATTTCAATATCCAATTCTTTTTGAATCTTATTTAAGATGTCTAATCCTCTTCTACCTCTATTTCTCTTAAGGCCATCCGAAGAATCAGCTATATGTTGTAATTCTTCTAGAACAAACATTGGTATGACCAGCGGTCCTTCAATGAAACCAGTTTTGCAAATATCTGCAATTCTTCCATCTATTATTACACTTGTATCCAAAATTTTGGGGCATGATTTATAGGTCTGCTTATTTTTATCCTTAACCTTTTTTACACTTTCTATGACCCCTATTGATTTAGTAATATCATCCTTCTTCCTGGAAGGAATTTTAATTCCAAGATATCCAAAGAATCCATAAAGTATAACTGAACCCACTACACCAACATAAGGAATTTGAATTTTGTATAATGGCTGACTTAAAAGATATGCAATAATCAACCCTACAATTAGTCCAACAGAACTTATTGTAATATCAATAGCCGGGATTTTTTGTAACTCGTTTTCTATGATTGTGATTAATTTCTTCCCTTTTTTTATAATTCCGGATGATAAAAAATAAAAAATAATTCCAAATAATAATCCAAATCCCACTATTGCAATTACTTCAATCCAACCACTTAATGAAATATTGAGTACTTCTATGCTCCTAATCAAGGATAAAGCCCCAATGCCTAACAGTACTCCAATTATGGAAATTCCTATTTTTAATATTTTGTCTATCACTATACCACCTCCATTTTTAATATTTCCATATAGAACAAATTATATAACATATATGGATAAATATTAACAATTAAATTGCTAAATCAGAAAATTTATTTTAGTGAGATTTGCCTTATCTTATTCTTCTTCTGAATTATCAAATTCTGGTCCAAATTCATCAGTATCTTCGTTATCTTCATCAAACTGTTCAACTGATTCCTTAATTAAATTTTCTGTTTCATCTAAATTCAGTCCACAAACTAATACCATTTCTGAAACAAGCATTTGCTTTGCACTGTTTAACATCTTTCTTTCACCAGTGGAAAGGCTTTTCTCATTATCTAGAAGCATTAGATTTCTAACAACTGCAGCAATTTCAAAAATATCACCTGATTTAATACGATCCATATTTGCTCTATATCTTCTATTCCAGTTTTGAGGCATTGCAGATTTATGACCCCTAAGTATCTTTATTACTCTATGCATATCATCTGATTCAACGATATTTCTTACCCCTACTTCTTCCACTGTATCAACTGGTACCATAACTTTCATATCACCTATAGGCATTCGCATTACAAAATAATTTCTCTTTTCACCTAATATTTCAATAACTTCAATTTTTTCTATTACTCCAGCTCCATGCATCGGATAAACTATTCTATCACCAATTTTAAACATTAGATATCCTCCTAAATATATTTCTTCTATCTGTAAAAAAAGCTACAAAATATCAAAGATATATATATTATACTACATTAAAGCAAATAAGTAAAGTTTATATTTTATCACGCGCATTATGCCTTGTCAATATATATTGTTAAAATTAGTCAATTAAAATAATTGGTCAAATTATTTGACAACTACTCGTCCATAAAAGTATAATAAAATTAATACTATAAATATTGGGAGGACATTATGGACACAAAAAATGATATAGACTTAAAAGAAAATATTTGTGATGATTTTCAAGACCAAGTATCAAAGGTCCTTATTAGACATAAAAGTATTTTAGATATTATGACTAAGTTAGACGAGTACAATGCAAGAATTAATCGAGCAGTTGCTAAATCTGTTACCTCATGTGGCTGTATCTCTATAAATGCAAAAAAGCAGGA
Source organism: uncultured Tissierella sp. (assembly GCA_964532845.1). Lineage (GTDB taxonomy): Bacteria > Bacillota > Clostridia > Tissierellales > Tissierellaceae > Tissierella_B. The sequence goes on along the minus strand of CAZHLF010000130.1, from coordinate 4,514 downwards.
TTTTGGTAATGACTCATTTGAAAATATGCAAAAGAAATCAGAATCCCATGTAGTAGGAAATATTTGTGATAATTGTAAAGACATTTTGGATGAAGAAATGGGCTCTTATTTATTTTATTTAGCTTCCTTATGCAATACTCTAAATATGAATCTGGGTGATGTTCTAGACAAGGAATATGACAGAATTAAAACATTGGGGATTTATAGTCTTAAGTAATGTTAGGCAGCCATTGGCTGCCTATTTTTCTCTAATCCTTGTACACATGGTTAATAACATCTTTTAGAGTTCTCAATTCAATAATCTTAAGGTTGTTTGTCTTTATTCCCTTGCCATGGCCTGTAGCAATATATGCTCGGCTAAATCCCATTCTATCTACTTCTCTAAGTCTTGACTCCAATGCAGGAACCTTTTTCAACTCCCCAGTAAGCCCAACATCTGAAATGAAAACACAATCACTAGGTATTCCTCTTTCAAATACAGAAGAAACTATACTCATAATCACTGCAAGATTAGATGATTGTTCTTTTAACCTTATACCCCCCGTAGTCTTTATAACAACATTTTTATCAAACAGCTTAATTCCTCCCCTTTGTTCCAAAATTGAAACCAAGGTATTTAATTGCTCTCTTTTTAGTGATTCTCCAATCCTTGATGGATATGGTGTAAATGAATCAGAAACTAGGGATTCAATCTCTAAGATAATAGGTCTTGTCCCCTCTCTCACTACTGTTAAGCAGCTGCCAGAAACAAAATTGCCCTCTCTATGAGTCATAAAATATTCAGATGGATTGTCGATAGAGACCATACCCTCCTCAGTCATATTAAAGAAACCCATTTCACCAGTTGAACCATATCTGTTTTTTGTAGCTAATAGTGTTCTAAGTTCTTCTCCACTTTCACCCTCGATAATTAGTACTGTATCTACCAAATGTTCCAAGGCTCTAACTCCTGCAATTTCGTCATCCTTAGTCATCTGTCCTATGACAAAAACTGCCCTTGGTCTTTCAGGATTTTTAGCTACCTTTACCAATTCATAGGCGCACTCCATAGTCTGTGTTGGCGAACCTGCCCTCGATGATGGAAATTCATCCAAAGTAAAGGTTTGAATACTGTCTATAATTATTAAATCAGGATCTATTTCACCAATGTTTTCCAGTACATTGTCCATACTATTATCCGAAACTACCCAAAGGTTTGAATTGATCTTTCTAAGGATTCTATCTGCTCTAGATTTAATCTGTGATTCTGATTCTTCCCCCGAGGCATATAAAACCTTCATTCCTATATTAGCCAATTCATTAGCAACCTGAAGCAATAATGTAGATTTCCCAGCACCGGGCTTTGCAGCTAAAATTGTAATGGAATCCTTTACTATACCTCCACCCATAACTCTATTGAATTCACTCATATTTGTAATTATTCTGTCGCTGTTTCTTGTTTCCACATCCAAAAGCCTTTTGGTATTTTTCTTTACAAAGACTTGACTTGAAGTAATTCTACTGTTTTTCTTAATGTCTAATCGTTTTTCTTCCATTGTTCCCCACGAACCACATTCCGGGCATTTTCCCATGAATCCAGCCATTTCATATCCACAATTACTGCATACATATGTACTTTTTTTCATTTTTTAACCCCTTTATTTGGCTGTAAGGAAGCCAGTAGAAACTACTGGCCTCTCTTAAATGCTAATTTTCCATCCTCATAGTCTATAACAATATTTCCATCTTTGGATACAGTGCCTTTTAAAATCTCTTCGGCAAGTTGATCTTCAATCATTTTTCTAATTGTTCTTTCCAATGGTCTTGCTCCAAAGACAGGATCGAACCCTTGCTTAGCAATATACTCTTTTGTGTTCTCAGTTACCTTTATATTTACTTCCATTTTTAAGAGTCTCTTTTCCAAGTCAGAAATCATAATATCTACAATTTCCTTAACTTGTTCTTCTTTCAATGAATGGAATACTATTGTATCATCAAGTCTATTTAAAAATTCAGGGGGGAAGGTACGTTTCAATTCCTCCGTAATGGTCTCCTTCATCCTTTCATATTCTTCCTTCTTAACATCAACTGAAGTTGCAAATCCAAGAACATTTTGTCTCTTTAATGAGGTAGCCCCAACATTTGATGTCATTATAATCACAGTATTTTTGAAATCAACTGTTTTGCCTTTTGAATCAGTTAATCTACCATCATCTAATATCTGTAGAAGCATATTAAATACATCAGGATGAGCTTTTTCAATTTCATCAAATAGTACAACAGAATATGGTTTTCTTCTTATGGCTTCTGTCAATTGGCCTCCTTCATCATATCCTACATATCCAGGAGGAGAACCTACCAGTCGTGATACAGAGTGTTTTTCCATATACTCACTCATATCTATTCTAATCATTGCATCCTCTTCACCAAATAAAGCTTCTGCTAAAGCCTTGGCTAGGTACGTTTTACCAACTCCTGTAGGTCCAACAAATATAAAGCTACCTATAGGCTTTCCTGGGTCCTTTAGCCCAACTCTGGCCCTTCTAACAGCATTTGCCACTGCTTCTACCGCTTGTTCCTGACCTACTACTTTCTTATGAAGTGTTTCTTCGAGATTGAGCAGTCTCTGGCTTTCTTCTGTAGTCATTCTATTAACAGGCACTCCAGTCCAATCTGATACAATTGAAGCTATTTCATCATAGCCTACTACCATATTAGTAGAGTGTTTTTCCTTTTCCCAAGCCAGCTTATTATTAGCTATCTCTTCCTTAAGTTGTCTCTCTTGATCTCTTATACTAGCTGCTTTTTCATAGTTTTGAGTATTGATTGCTTCTTCTTTTTCCTGCTGTAAGTCCTCTAGCTTTTCTTCTAAGCTTTTCAATGAGCTAGGAGCAACATAAGCATTAACTCTTATCTTCGAAGCTGCTTCATCTATTAAATCTATTGCCTTATCAGGTAGGAATCTGTCATTTATATATCTGTGAGATAATTCAGCTGCTGCAACTAAAGCTTCATCTGTAATTTTCACCCTATGATGTGCCTCATATTTATCCCTTAATCCCTGTAGAATTTTTATCGTATCCTCTACATTGGGCTCTTCAACCATAATAGTCTGAAGTCTTCTTTCCAGTGCTTTATCCTTTTCAATATATTTTCTATATTCATCTATAGTTGTAGCTCCAACTATCTGAAGTTCTCCTCTCGCTAGAGTTGGCTTTAATATATTGGATGCATCTATTGCTCCCTCAGCAGCACCTGCTCCCATAATAGTGTGCATTTCATCTATAAAAAGAATCACATCTCCAACTTCTTTAAGCTCATTCATTACTGACTTAAGCCTTTCTTCGAACTCTCCCCTATACTTAGCTCCTGCTATCATACCTGGCAAATCCAAGGTAACTATTTTTTTATCTTTAATAATCTCAGGTACATTACCTTCAATAATTCTTTGAGCTAGTCCCTCAGCTATGGCGGTTTTTCCAACTCCTGGCTCACCGATTAAAACTGGATTGTTTTTAGTTCTTCGACTAAGAATCTGAATAACCCTTTCGATTTCCTTAGCCCTACCTATAACAGGGTCTATTCCCCCTTCTTGGGCTCTTTTATTTAGATCTATGCTATATTTATCTAAGTTTGGTGTGCTCTTGTTCTCAGATTCATTTCCTCCTGTTGATTTGGAGCTTGATTCAGTTATCATTTCAATAATCTTTTCAGATAGCTTATCAGTATTAACTGAAAGCTTCCTTAGAACAGCTGAAGCAACGCCTTCTCCCTCAGCTAAAAGCCCCAAAAGTAAATGTTCTGTACCTACATAATTGTGACCTAAGTTTCTTGCTTCTAAAAAGCTCAACTCAAAAATCCTCTTAGTTCTTGGTGTAAATCCTAGAAGTTCAGCCTCATGGTCTCCCTGACCAATGGCTTTTATTACTTCTTTTCTTGCATTTTCAATACTCACTCCAAATTCTTTTAGAGCTATTGCAGCTACACCTTGAGCTTCAGCTATCAATCCAAGTAACAGATGCTCTGTACCAACATAATTATGTTTTAGTCCCTTAGCTTCCTCTTGGGCCAGTAATATAGCTCTTTGAGCCTTTTCTGTAAACCTTCCAAACATTGCCATATTATACCTCCACTTCAGCCAGATAATCTCTAATCATCTGGGCCCTTATTTTATCTCTTTCATTCTTCTCTACTTCTGCATCTAGATTTCTTTGTAATGATGCAGGCATTACATTTATCATTAAGGTAGAAACATTCATTAATACTGGGTTTTTTATATATCCGGAATCATATCCAAGTTTTAAATAGGACAAATGATTGATTGCCTCTCTGGACGAAATCAATCTACTGTTTTTTAGTATCCCATAGGATCTAAAAATTTTATCCTCTAATTCAATACCCTTTTTCTCAATTAAATACTTTCTAGTATTTCTTTCCTTGTTTATTATTTGCATAACAATCTTATTTAATTTAGAAATTATCTCTTCTTCGGTTTCACCAAGAGTTGTTTGATTAGATATTTGATATAAATGTCC
>CAZHLF010000129.1:0-7120 GCA_964532845.1 uncultured Tissierella sp. | reverse complement strand
AAACATTCCTTTCTAGAATAACTCTCAGAAAGGAATGTTTTTTTCATTCATCAGCAAATCTATAACCAATCCCAACCTCAGTGAAAATAAATCTAGGAAGTGATTTATCCTTTTCAATTTTTCTTCTTAAACTTGCCATAAATACTCTGATTGATTTTGAATCACCTGTTTCAACATATCCCCAGATTTCCTTCAGTATAAAGTTATGGGTGAGGACTTTGCCCTTGTTAGCAACTAGCAGAAGTAAAAGTTTATACTCTATTGGTGTTAGATGAACTTCTACATTATCTATTAGGACCTGTCTCTTCTCATAATTAATAGTTAAATAATCAAGATTGAATATTTGATTATTATCAGGTTGAAGATCTCTCTTTAATTTGCGTTGTACTACTCTTATTCGAGCCATAAGCTCACCCATGTTAAATGGTTTTGTAATATAATCATCAGCACCAGCATCCAAAGCAGAGATCTTTTCGCTTTCTTGACCTCTGGCAGAGACTACCAGAATAGGCACCTGAGAAATCTCTCTTATTAACTGGATAACCTCTATACCATCTATATCTGGAAGACCTAAATCAAGTAATACTATGTCTGGATTATTGATGTTGAATAAGGATATTCCTTCAATGCCAGTACTGGCTTTATCAAAAGAGTATCCATTTGTCTTAAGAGATAGGGAGATGAAATTTTGTATATATTTATCATCTTCAATAATGAGTATTCTTGGATTTATGTCCATTATTAATCCTCCATAATAGGTATTGTAAATTTAAATAATGCACCACCTGCATGGGAATCCTCTACATAAATGGAACCATTGTGAGCTTCTACTATTGCTTTGCAAATAGATAAGCCAAGGCCCATACCTCTTTTTCCATCTATAACTTTACTTGAAGATACTACAAAACTTTCAAACAAAGAATCTTTTATTTTGCTATCAATACCGGTGCCATTATCCTCAATTTCAAATATTACCTCGGTGTCATTTGATACTACCCTAATATTAATTATTCCATTATCATCAGTGTGTTTAATCGCATTTTCCAGTAAATTTATCAATACTTGAACAATAAGTTTTCCATCAGTTAGAATGGTGATGACCTGATCGGGGATAGTGACATTTATATTTCTTTTTTTTGAAGTTTTAGATACATGATTTAAAGCTTCATAAACTAAGTCGTCAACTACTTCATAATTTTTATTAATAACAAGTTTTCCTTCTCCAATTCTAGTCATATTGAGTATATTTTCAACTAAGTTGTTCAACCAGTTGGCTTCGTCATTAATATCCGATACCAGTTCTTTTATACTATCCTTTTCTAATTGTTCGGTATTTTCCAGTATAACTCCACTAGCCCCTACAATTCCCGTTAATGGAGTACGCAAGTCATGAGAAATTGCTCTACAAAACCAATTCCTCCAATAACTATTAAGAACATGATGACTAAATTTACAATGATATCATCCACAAACCTGGTTAGAGATGAGAAATCACCATATCTTCCCATTAGGTCAAATCCTGCGTTGCAAAAAGCTGATATAGAGTGGAAAATACCATTAAAGATGGCGGAAGGTATATTCATATCAAAACTAAATTTTATAGATAAAATGATAGCTCCGATTCCTTCTATAACAAAGGTTCCAATTAAGATGTTTTTAACTAACCTTACAATTCCTCCTATATAATTCTTGCTGACACAATCCTTTAAGAGTCCTCTTTCTCTAATCCCTATTTTTCTATGGAACACCAGCATAAACATAGTACCAACCATCATAAATCCTAGTCCGCCTACTTGAATAAGCATTAAAATGACTATATGGCCAAATGTGGAAAAATGATTATAGGTATCATAAACTACAAGTCCTGTAACACAAGTAGCAGATGTGGCAGTAAAAAGTGCATCTATAAATGGGGTTCTTATCCCTAATCTAGAGGATATTGGCAAGGATAAAAGGATTGCCCCAAATAAGATTATCAATATAAATCCAACCGCACTTAATTTTGCATAGGATAAATTGAAGCTATTTTTTATTTTCATTATCTACCAGCTCCTTAAGTACATTGATATTGTAGCTTAGATCGTTGTCTAAGGTAATGATTCTATTCATGCCAAAATCTTTGTACATTTTTAGATTTTCATCCTTATTGCATAATGATACTATATGAGGTATCGAACATATATCTCTTCCAATAGTACTAACTGTGAGATTATCGGTATCATTATCGGATATAGCAAGTAATAATGAATATTTCCTATTGAAATCAAGCTCATTGTAGTACTTGGAAAAATTTAGGCTTAAGTTCTTATCTATACAGTATCTACCTATTGATTTAGTTAAATTGTTATCGCCAAATAGCAATATTTCTTCTTGTTGTTTTTCATCATCCAGTAATATTTCGTTAAAATAATCTAGTTCAGAACTATTATTATTCTTATCTAAAAAAATGTCGATTTTATTCATAATTAGGTATCCAAATAATATATAAATTGCTATAGCCAAGACAATTAGAAAAGTCATATAAATACCTCCTTTCAACTATAGATTAATACTCTTTATATAAATTTAGTGTTAAGATTTTCTTATTGAGATTAATATTGTGTTAAGTAGAAATTTTTATTTATTATGGTTTATAGTGACTTGTTAATTGATAAAATTATGTAATATTGATAGAATATAGATAGATTGGAGAGATTGATATGAGAATAGATAATAGAAAATTTGATGAACTAAGGCCTGTTAAGATTCATAGGGATTATTTGATGCATCCATATGGGTCAGTACTTATAGAGATGGGAAAAACAAAGATAATTTGTACTGCAATGGTAGAGGAAAAGGTGCCACCTTTCTTAAAGGGAACAGGTACAGGGTGGGTAACTGCTGAGTATTCTATGCTACCAGGTTCCACCAATAATAGAAAGGTAAGGGATTCTTCTAGAGGTAGAATTGATGGAAGAAGCCAGGAAATTCAAAGGCTTATTGGAAGAGCTCTTAGAAGTGTTGTAGATGTAAAGAAGCTGGGAGAGAGAACTATTTGGATTGACTGTGATGTAATTCAAGCAGATGGCGGTACTAGAACAGCATCCATCACTGGAAGCTTCATAGCCTTAGCTGATGCCATTTACAAGCTATATAAGGAAAAGCATATTAAAGAGATTCCATTAAAGAACTATGTTTCTGCCGTTAGTGTAGGAATTGGATGTGATGGTCCAATCCTTGATTTATGCTATGAAGAAGATCACGTTGCATTAGTAGATATGAATGTTGTAATGACAGATAGTGGTGAGTTTGTTGAGGTTCAAGGAACTGGAGAAAATGCTACTTTCTCAAGAGTTGAGCTAAATAGTCTTTTGGATTTGGCTGAAAAGGGAAATAGAGAACTTATACAAATGCAAAGAGAAGTCCTTGGTGAAGTCGGAGAGCTGATAGGAGTAAGAGGATAATGAAAACTAGAAAACTGATACTGTCCACTGGAAATAAGCATAAGGTAGATGAAATAAAGGATATCCTAAAGGATCTTAATATTGAAGTCTTATCTAAAAATGAGTTGGATATTGAAGAGTTTGATGTAGAAGAAGATGGAATAACCCTTGAAGAAAACAGCATAAAGAAGGCAAAGGCCTTGGCTGAAAAGTGTAATTATATGGTGATTGCTGATGATACTGGATTATTTGTAAATTCTTTAAATGGAGAACCAGGAGTATATTCCTCAAGATATGCAGGCGAGGAAGGAAATGATCTAAAAAACTGTTTAAAGCTTCTTGAAAACTTAAAGGATAAAGAAGATAGAAGTGCTTATTTTAAAACAGTAATTGCCCTTATAACTGAGGATAAGACCATTTATACATTAGATGGCATATGTAAAGGAAGTATCGTTACTGAAAGACGAGGTAGTGGTGGCTTTGGATATGATCCATTATTTAAGCCGGACGGCTATGAAGGGACCTTTTCTGAGCTTGGTGTTGAAATAAAAAATAAAATTAGCCATAGAGCAAAGGCATTAATAGAACTAAAAAATGTCCTAAAGGATATTTTGGAGGATTAAATGAGAATTGTAGTAGTTAGTGATACCCATAGATCTATTAGTGGATTTTTAGATAAAGTAAAAACTATGCCTAAGCCTGACTTAATAATTCATCTTGGAGATTATACTTCAGATGGTGAAAAAATTGAAAAAGAATTGGGAGTAAATGTAGTTCAGGTAAAGGGAAATTGTGATATGGGATTTTCATATAGGGATGAAGAATTGTTGGAAATAGGAGGAAAGAAAATATTTCTAACCCATGGGCACAAGTATTCTGTTAAGATGAATAGCGACTCCCTATATTACAGGGGTCTGGAGCTAGGAGCAGATATAGTGCTCTATGGTCATACCCATGTAGCAGAGATAATCAGAGAAGAAAAGATAATAATAATGAACCCTGGTAGTCCATCAAGTCCTAGAGGAATGGAGCTAAATCCAACCTTTGGACTTATAGAAATAACAGATGAATTAAAAGTGTCCATAATTAACATCCATTAAAGCAGAGAATAATTCTCTGCTTTAATGCTTTTACAACCTTCATAATTAATTACAACCTCTTGGTTAAGAGTTTTCTTGACCATTTTCTAATACAGAAAGTTCTTCCTTAAGAAGGGCAATAAACCTTTCCACTTCATCACAATTAGGCTGATTATCCTTAGCCACTACAACTAAATCCATTTCCAAGTTAGGTATAGGTATGGATATTATATCATTAATTCCTTGCATAATAGGATGATAGCTAGCCCCTATACTAAATGCATTTGTAGATATTACTAACTGTCTTCTAGTCTCCCTTTCAGATATATTTATCATTTTATCCAAATTAATAATTCCTAAGGATAGTACATCAGGATACTCAGATATAACATTAAAATTTGATTTAGTATTATAATGATAATTTACAAATGGATAGTTACATAATTTATTAAAATCAAAAGGGTCCTCTTTAAGCAAGGGATGGTCTTTACGTAGATTTACATTTATATTCAATTTTCTTAGAACAGAAAAGTTCAAATTCTTATTTGACATAGTACTTTTATAGCTTTCCAACATAGTAGGATTTACCAATATAATGGCCAAGTCACTTTTACTAGTATATACATCATCTAAAATATCTCTTGATGGACCAGTATACATGGAAAAGCTGAGTTTGGAACTATCTTGAAATATATTGCAAAGCTTAATAAATGATTGTGAAACTATTGTATGGTTAAACATACATCCTATAGAAATTTTTCTATATGGTTCATCTTGAGTTAATGTAGAGATTTCATTAAGTTGAGTCATTATACTACCTGCACGCTCTAAAAACATCAAACCTTCAGGAGTTACGCTTATACCTTGGTTTGTACGGCGAAAAATTTGAAAGCCCAATTCTATTTCTAGGGCTGTAATAGCAGAGCTAATATTTGGTTGTGTGACAAATAACTCTTTTGCTGCTTTAGAAAAAGAACGTGTACGTGCAACTGTTAAAGCATACTCCATTTGTTTAAATTTCAAAGCATTCACCCACTCTCTAAAGATAATTATATATATTTAATTTACAATTTACAATGTTATAAATTCTATTTATACCGCTGTAAATATTATATATTGGACAGTTTGGTTTAGCTCTCTTAGAATAAAAGAAAAGGATTTCATAAAACTATTAGAAAGGAAAATGCTAATGAAAATGATTATTAAGTTTTTAGTTCTTCTATGTAGTTATCTGTTCTATAATGATTTCCATTATCCACAGACACAGATAGGAGCCTACAATATTTCAAATAGCAAGTTTGAAAAGCTAAAATGGGCTTACCGTCATTGGTTCAATCAACTTGAAGTAGCAGAAAAAGATTCAAACCTAGAAGAATATTTTAGAAATCAAATACTGGACTTTAGTCTAACGGATGAATTTCAAATAGAGAACAAGGTATCTATTTCCTCTGCTGGTGATCTTCTAGCTGTGGATGTACTAACACCTGAAAATACTCTACATATATTTGATGATATTCAAGATTTTTATAGTACAGCGGATATAGTCTGTGCTAATCTTGAATCCCCTGTAGATAAGAGCAAACCTGTTGGAAGAACACAAAAACCAGGTCAACCAGCACAGATGAATACTTCTGAAGAAATGTTTTCTAGATTTTGTAATGATGGAGGTATAAACTTTTTTAGTACTGCCAATAATCACTCCTTAGACTGGGGAGAGGAAGGGTTATTAGCAACGCTAAATGTATTGGAAAAATCAGGCAGATATTACTCGGGAACCAATAAAAGTCAAGAAGGTCAAGAAGATGTATTAATAATTGAGAAAAATGATATCAAAATTGCAATGCTTTCTTATACATTTGACTTAAATGGAAACAAGCTACCTGAGGGAAAAGCATATCTAGTCAATGAGGTAAGATTTAATGATGAGATATGTGATATATCCATGATCCAGCGACAAGTAAAGCTAGCAAAGGATAAGGGTGCAGATATTATAATTGCTAGTATTCACTGGGGATGGGAGTTCGAAATGTATCCTCACAGGGTTATAGTTGATAGAGCACATCAAATAATAGAATTAGGTATAGATGTCATATTAGGGAATCATCCTCATGTAAGTCAACCTATGGAAAGATATACATTTAAAGAGGATGGGAAAACCAAAAACGGACTTATAGTTTATTCACATGGAAATTTTGTTTCACATCACCCAAAGAGCAGAAATTCAAAACTTGCTTATACAATTAAATTTGACATTTTAAAGGGCAGAATTAATGGACAAGCTGAAACAAATATTTCAAACCTCAAAATGCTCCCAATATATATTCTAAATGAAGAACTGCCTGATAAGAGTTATAATTGTAGATTACTTAAATTCAATAATGTATTAGAAGATGCAGTAGGAAATAATCCGAATAAGTATGGACTTTCTAAATTGGAAAGAGAGCAGCTTACCCATCTAAATGAAGTTGTTTTAAAAAGGCTACTATTACCTAATGATAAAGATGGGATATTATTTGAATAAAACTAAGGAGGAAAAATAATGGGTTCAAGTTATTCTTTTGTGTCAAATAGTAATATTATGTTTATTTTATGTGCTTCAGCAATAGTTTTTACAATGAT
>CAZHLF010000128.1:6889-7156 GCA_964532845.1 uncultured Tissierella sp. | reverse complement strand
GTTGCCTTCAGTTTTCTAATTTCCTTTATTGTAAATAAATTCAGTGGCTCCTTTGGGAACTACTTTGGCATTGGAGAAGGTGCTAAACTTTCTATCATCCCATTATGGCTTGTCTTCGCAGCTATGGCATTCTCAGCCCTAATTGGAATACTATCAGGATACTACCCTGCAAGAAGAGCTATGAATCTATCAGCATTAGATGCGATAAGAACAGAATAATATAAAGGGGCAGGCTTGAGTAAATAACTCAAGCCTGCCCTCTTTTTA
>CAZHLF010000128.1:0-6879 GCA_964532845.1 uncultured Tissierella sp. | reverse complement strand
TAATTTCTGTTGCTAGAAAATCTACTCCATCATAAAATCCATAGATATTAAGAGTATCGTTTGTTTTGATGTCAGATAATTTAATAGTTGTATTTCCATAATACATTTTAGTATTAGTATCTACTAAAATAATCATCTCATCTCCATATTCATACTCACTTAAATCCGTAGTCATAACTGAAAGTGTAATCTCGTTTCTTGTAGACCTAGTTCTAACTACCTTGCCTCTTACAACTGACTCTGCTCCAACAGAATCTGCATAAAGCTCTAATATTTCATTTCCACCAACTACAATATCTACATAATATTTTATATCTAAATTTAATACTGAAGAAGTAACATTATCAACCTTAATGATCGCATTTCTAGCTAATGTATAGATTTCATCCTTGTTAGTTTCTCTATTCTTAATAGTTATCTCTGTTCCATTCAAGCCTTTTCCGATATATACTATAGTACCTTTAATGTCCTTTTCAACCATTTCAGCATCTATTTCTACTACAAGTCCATATTCCAATTCAATTATAGCTTCATCCCCAAGTTTTAGGTCCTTAAATTCAGCTCTTCTTCCATCTTTATAGATAGAAGCATCTTCATGGAATTCATATTCTGTCTTAACCTTCTTGGAGTTTTCAATAGTTACATAGTATATTGGATCTCTATCTCCCTTAGGTGTAAGTTCAACTATTATGCCTTCGACTTTACCAAACCTTGAAGTGGCTTCCATTTCTATTACAAGATAGTTTTCCATAAGTAGTATCACTTCATCCCCAACAGCTAAATCCTTAAGACCTACTTCGACGCCGTTTAATGTGATGTCAGAATTTCTATCTACAGTTAGAGTTACTGTTTTCTTAGTTTTATTATCTAAATATTCAACTTCAAATTTGTTTATTGAAGATGATAAGCTCTTTATTGTTCCAGTGATCTCCTGTTCAATATTTTCAACTTCTATGGATATTGCATTAATTGATCCCTTTTCAGTAATTACATTAACCACTTGTCCTTGGTAAAGGTCATTTATACTTGCAGTCTTTTCATCAATCTTAATTGTAGTTTTTGAATCTACAATATAAGCTACTTCACTCTTTGATCTAACAGTTACAAATGTATTAGTACCTAATTTAGTAATGGCAATAATTTCACCTGTGATAGTTTCCTTATTAACTACAGGTGTTGGATTTGGCGTAGGTGCTGGTGTCTGTGGATTCTTAGCCATGTAGTCAACAGCTGTTGATAACATCTTTGCCATTTCAGCTCTTGAAACATAGCCTGATGGATTAAAATTACCGTCTCCCATACCGTTTGGATTCAATACACCAGCTTCAATCAAAACAAATAAAATCTTATGGTAGCTTGAGTCTATTTTTGATGCATCTTTAAAACTAAGAATAGGAAAAGGAAAAACTAGTTTTTTATTAACAACTTCCTCTAATCCCATAGCTTTTGCTAAGTATATACTTGTAGTTAATCTACCCACTCTCATATTTGTATCTGGTTTAAAAGAATCTTTTGACGCTGCAAGCTCTAATTCACTTTCCTTTAATACTCCTTTATATAAACACATCATAACTGCTTCTTGAGCCCAGTCAGGAACTCCGTTTTTTGTAACTATTGTTTGATAATCTATTTTCATAGCCTGTTTTTCTGCATTATTTAAATTCAACAACCTTGAAACGAAAGATATAATCTCTAAAAATCTAAGTCTTCCATCAGGATCCCCAGGTTTTTTTGGTATATCAGGTCTGTAACTACCATCTGGATCCCCCTTAATAAATCCTTTGCTAGCCATGTCTTCAATATAGCTATATGCCCAGTGTGAGCTTTTTACATCTTTAAAAGTCGCTGCAAAAGATGGTACTGCTGGCAACAGTATAAGAACTGTCAAAACTAATGATAAGATTCTTAGAAATTTCTTACTAAAATCCATACTTAGTCCCCCTTTGTCATTTAGTTTGTTATCTTTAGTACTTTCTACCACTATTGTATAACAAATAACAGGTTAATGTTGTTACATTTTGGTGACAAGAGTTTTTTTATTTTCTACACTTGCAGCTATAAAGCCTTTAAATAGAGGATGAGCCTTTGTAGGTCTTGATTTAAACTCTGGATGGAACTGAACCCCAACAAACCAAGGATGGTCTTTTAACTCAACCATTTCTACAAGTGAGTCATCTGGTGAAGTACCTGATATAACTAAGCCAGCTTCCTTTAATTGCTCTCTATACTCATTGTTGAATTCATATCTATGTCTGTGTCTTTCATAGATAATCTCATCATTATATATTTCCATTGCCTTTGTACCTTCAGTAATCTTACAAGGATAAATTCCCAGTCTTAAGGTACCTCCAATATTTTCTACTTCCTTTTGATCAAGCATAAGGTCAATTATTGGATAAGGTGTTTCTGGCTCTATTTCAGTAGTATGTGCTCCTTCTAAGCCACATACATTTCTTGCAAACTCTATTGATGCTAGCTGCATACCAAGACAAATTCCAAAGAATGGTATCTTGTTTTCTCTTGCATAATTTATTGCACAGATTTTACCGTCTATTCCTCTGTTACCAAATCCACCAGGTACAATTATTCCATCAGCATCCTTAAGAGCAGTAGAACAAGAATCGATACCTAAATGCTCTGAGTTTACCCAATCAATATCAACTTCAACATCATTGGCAATACCACCATGTCTTAAGGCTTCAGCGACTGAAAGATAAGCATCTCTTAACTCTACATATTTTCCAACTAGAGCTATTTTTACTTTTCCTTTAGGATTTTTTACCTTATCAATAATGGAATTCCATTCAGATAATTCTAGTTCTCCACACTGAAGATTTAAATGCTCTATTACCATCTTGGATAAACCTTGATCTTCAAGCATTTGTGGAAGTTCATAAATAGTCTCAACGTCCATATTTTCAATAACTTCTGATGGGTCTAAATCACAGAAGAGTGCAATTTTTCCTTTTAAATCTTCATCAATATGGTGTTCAGTTCTGCATATCAATAAATCTGGTTGGATTCCTAGACTTCTCAACTCCTTAACACTGTGTTGAGTTGGTTTTGTCTTTAACTCTCCAGATTTTGCTAGATAAGGAACTAATGTAACGTGTATATACATTACATTTTCTCTGCCAACATCAGATTTAAGTTGTCTTATTGCTTCTAAGAAAGGTAATGATTCAATATCTCCAACAGTTCCACCGATTTCAGTAATAATTACATCTAAATCTCTTTCTTTGGAGGATTTAAGTATTCTTTCTTTAATTTCGTTAGTGATATGTGGAATAACCTGTACAGTCTTTCCCTCATAGTCACCCCTTCTTTCCTTATTTAAAACTGACCAATAAATTTTTCCTGTTGTAATACTGTTATTTTTTGTAAGATTAATATCAATAAATCTTTCATAATGCCCTAAGTCCAAATCTGTTTCAGCACCATCATCCGTTACGAAAACCTCTCCATGCTGATAAGGACTCATAGCACCTGGGTCAACATTTATATATGGATCAAATTTTTGTATAGTAACTTTTAAACCCCTGCTTTTTAGCAGACGACCTAAGCTCGCTGCAGTAATTCCCTTACCTAAGGATGATACTACGCCACCAGTAACAAATATAAATTTAGTTGCCAAAATACTCCCTCCTCCTACGTTTTTCATTTACGAATAGGAAAGTCCTACGATTTCTTTAATTTAAGGGACTTTCCGTACATGAGTAACAAAAATAGCTTCCTTAAATGCTTCAATTATAAGCTATTTTTATTTTAACTACAATATTCTATACTACTTATCATTATATGTCAAAATAATTGTAATCTCAATTTAATATTAAACTACAACTATCTATAGTATAATGTAATAGATACCAATATCATATATTGTTAATCAATTTTTAATAAATATTTATTAAAGAAAGGAGAGATAATTTTGAAGAAAGTTATAGTCATATTAATTGTATTGTCTATGATCATCTCAATACTTTTACCAATTATTGCACTTGCTGAACCAGAAGACGCTTTTCTCTCCTCTGGCTTAGTTCTAAAGGAACTAGGAATTATTAAAGGAGACAGTGAAGGGGATTTAATGCTAAAGGATAATTTAAGACGACAAGATATGGTTGTTTTAATGTCCAGACTATATAAGGAAGAAGATAAAGCAAAGACATTTCTTATAAAACCAAAATTTACAGATGTAACAGATGCATATACCTTCTATCAGCCATATATTGGCTGGTCAGTAGATAAGGGACTTATTAAAGGCATGGGAGATAATACCTTTGGAGTAGATAGAAATGTAACCGTTCAAGAGTTTATGGTAGTTATTTTAAGAGTATTAGGCTACGATGAAGAATCAAAGCTTTGGAATACCATACCAGAGCTGGCAGCAAAGATTGGTATATCTACAGGAATTGAAGCAAAACCATCAGACAGCCTAACTAGAGGACAAATGGCCCTTATGACAGTAAATGCACTAAAGCTTACATCAAAGGGAAGTACAATGACCTTGGCAGAAAAATTAAATATTGAGATTAAGTAAGTTGAAGGCTTGTTAGGTATTGTTACCATAGCAAGTCTTTTCTTTGTTATCTAGCATACTTTGCCACTTGTCATCCCGAGCGTAGTCGAGGGGATCTTAAGTTCCCAACTTAAATAATTTAGTACTTCTGATTATCCAATAAATTTTTAACTTTAATTCTTAAGGGTATACTCTTATATAAAGAATAATTAATTAACAAATTTTACGTATATAATAGGAAGGAGTTTTCAAATGAAAGTAACTTATATAGGACATTCAGCTTTTATTCTAGAGGAAGGAAGCTTCAAAGCAATAATAGATCCATTTTTATCAGGTAATCCTCTATGCCCATTTAAACCTGAAGAAATTACAGGATTAACTCATATATTTGTAACTCACGGTCATGGTGACCATATAGGCGATACTGAAATGCTAGCCAAGGCCAATGATGCACTTGTTATCTCTAATGCAGAAATCTCTGATTATCTCCGAGGTAAAGGATTAAAGGTTCATTCCATGCATATAGGCGGTAGACATACCTTTGATTTTGGAAAGGTAAAATTAACCCCTGCTCTTCATGGCTCAGCTATAACAACAGAACATGGAAAAATAGATGGAGGGAATCCTTGTGGATTTATTATTGAGGTAAATGGCAAGAAGGTTTATCATCTAGGAGATACAGGACTTACAATGGACATGAAGCTTTTGGAAGAGGAAAATATAGATGTAGTCCTTCTTCCAATTGGAGGAAACTTCACAATGGATATAAGAGACGCAGTAAGAGCAGTAGATTTTATTAAACCAAAGATTGCAATCCCAATGCATTACGACACCTTCCCAGTAATAAAAGCTGACCCAAAGGAATTTGCAAAGAAGAATAAGACTTGTGATACTGTGGTATTGAATTATGGGGAGCATTATGTATTTTAAATATTTAAAATAAATTGTGCGTATTTTATGCTTTAAATTCCTTCTCCCCCTAAAATTTGACTGAACTAATAATTTTTACTTGTTCTTGGCATGATTAACAAGCTGAAATAATAGGTCTATCTTATAAGTGTGTTAATCATTAACCAATTTCCTTCATAAAAAATAAAGTTCAGTTTCCAATTTTTTTCGAAGTCGAGATAATTTAAATCACAAAATACTCCTCTATATAAAGAAATAATTAAAATACAAAAAACAAACCCAAGATTCTACCATAGCAGTGATTTCACTGCCTAGCTAAACTAAGAATCTCGGGTTTAATTTTACATCCAATTAATTATTCTTGAGGTAACTCCTTATACTTTTCTTTCTTAACTTTTTCTTTAACAATGAATCCATCTAAGATCCAGATTAATGCAGGTAAGATAACAAATGTAGCAATTAAAGCTAGAGATATATTGATTACAGTCATTAGGCCAAAATCCTTCAGTATTAAAAATTTTGAAGTCATTAGTACACTAAATCCGCCAACAGTTGTTAATCCAGATGCTATAGTAGCCTTACCTATATTTTTAATGGTAATTGACATTGCTTCATCTTTTCTCCTACCTAAATTTCTTTCTTCTAAATATCTTTCTAGAAGCATTATGGTCATTTCAGTTCCCATTCCTAATACTAGAGCCCCTAATGTTGCTGTTATAGGGGTATATTTTAATCCTAGTAAGTTCATAATCCCACCTGACATTCCTACTATTAAAACAACAGGAAGTACAGCTACTAACGCCTTAAAGAAGCTTCTATATAACAATAGTAGTGCTACAAATACTAAAGCTAAGCCTATAATGGTCATCTTTAGTCTACCATCAGTTAACCCCTTTACCATTTCTACATCTAATACAGATTTTCCGGTGATTGAAGTTTTTATAGGGGCATCCTCTAGCACCTTATCCATGTCTTCTACAAATTCTTGTAATTCCTCTGTAGCCATATGCTCAACATTCATAAGAATTACACCCTTATTCATTTCATCATTGATGAACATTCTCCTTTGAGCTTCTGGTATATCATCTTTAATAATACTTGTATAATCTGCAAAACTTAGGTCCTTAACAGGAGAGATGTTCTCCACCATATTGTCAACAAACTTAATATCTACTACTTTTTCTGAAAACCTATCTTCAATCTCTTCTACTGTATTTCTCATCCATTGTAAATTATCTTCAGATAATAGATTGTCATCTTCCATAAATATAACCATTTGATTTGTTGAACCTACTATATCTCTTATATAGTGAATATCATGAAGAGCTTCCATATCTTGAGGCATGAAGGTTTCTATATCTGTTTCCACGCCAACCTTTGTATCAGCAATAATTCCAAAGGCAGCAAAAGATATTGATATTATTAATATAATAGGAGCTATCTTTCTAAAAAAT
>CAZHLF010000127.1:5427-7212 GCA_964532845.1 uncultured Tissierella sp. | reverse complement strand
TAATGGTTCATTAAAAGATATCCTATACTCTTTCACCTGGCTACCTCTTTAGAAGAAAGCTTTTTTAAATGCTTCTATTTTTTTCTTTGCTTCGGTCTTAATCTCATTTAGAATTATATTTTCAACCTCTTCAGCTCTAACATTTGTAGATAAACCAGTAATCTTCTTTTGATTACAGAATACACAATCATGAGGGCAACCAAAATGTGGTACAAATACTGGGATGATGTAATGTTTAGGCATAGTCTTCTCCCATTAAGATAAGAGCTTCTTTTGCTGCCATTTGTTCAGCTTCCTTCTTGTTTCTACCAATTCCTGAACCTATGGTTTCTTTATTAACCATTACATCCATATAAAATAACTTATTATGATCTGGTCCCTCTTCTTTAACTACCATATATTCTACCTTGGCTCTTGCAATCTTCTGAAGCCTTTCCTGTAGCTCAGTCTTGTAATCAACGAAAAGATCTCCTTTGGCTACTGAATGAACTATTTCCGCTTCAAAACTCTCCAATAAATAATTCTTAACAACTTCATAGCTACTGTCTAAGAATATCGCACCTGTTAAAGCCTCACTTGCATCAGCAAGTATAGATTCTCTATTTCTTCCTCCAGTGGATTCCTCACCTTTTCCAAGAAAAATATAATTTCCAAGACGTAGATTTCTAGCAATAAAGGCTAGGGAAGGTTCACAAACCACCTTTGCCCTTATTTTAGTAAGCTCTCCTTCTGGATAGAAGGGATATTTATTATACAAATATTCGCTAACTACAAGGTTAATTACAGTATCTCCTAGAAATTCTAACCTTTCATTACACTTACTTATATGAAGCTTGTTCTCATTGGCATAAGAGCTATGTGTTAATGCAGTTTCAAGAAGTTCAATATCATTAAAGTAGTATCCAATACTATTCTGTAATTGTTCTAAATCTTCATTTGTCATTTGTTCTTTCATAATTTTACCCCCATGATTAGTGTAGAAATATTCATCTTAACTAATCAAAACTCATGATACAATGTAGTTAATTTTAGTTTTCTAGCATTGATTTTATATAGTTCTTTGCATCTAATACAGTCTTTATATTATCAACATCTTCATCTTCTATCTCAAGGTCAAATTCATCTTCCAATGCCATAACTAACTCAACTAAATCCAGTGAATCAGCATTTAAATCATCCTTGAATGAAGTTTCCAAGGTAATATCCTTCTCATCCATATTGAATTGAGCAGCGATTAGTTCAATAATTTTCTTAGTTAACATAATATCCTCCTAATATAAATTTATTTATTTGCACTTAAATTTCTTCTCTTTAAAACGAGGTGTGTATGACCCCCGCTTTTATATAAAGCTTAAACTATATATTTTTTTCTATAGTCCTAATTACATCATTCTCAATAAAGCTTATTAACTGTCTAATTCCATTTTTTAAAGCTAAGGCATCTGAACTTCCATGTGCCTTTACTATAGGTAACTGAGTTCCCAATAATGGAGCTCCACCATATTCTCTATAGTCCATTAGTTTTTTCAAACCTTTGATTTGGGGCTTTAATAGCATAGCACCTAATTTAGATCTGGTATCAGCTAAAAATGCATTTTTTAAATGTGAGAATATGGAAATTGCCATACCTTCAGTTAACTTTAAAAGCACATTTCCAACAAATCCATCAGCAACTATTACATCTGCTTCCCCTAAAGGAATAGTTCTTCCTTCAATATTTCCTATAAAATTTATATTTTCATTTTTCAATAACTCAAATGCTTCCTTGCTTTGTTGATTACCTTT
>CAZHLF010000127.1:0-5417 GCA_964532845.1 uncultured Tissierella sp. | reverse complement strand
TAAAGGTTTCTTTTTCAAGTTCTCTACCCTTACCTTCTTCTGTTCCAATATTCACTAGGCCAACAGTAGGATTATCCTTACCCATTACATTTTTCATATAAATGGAGCCCATTAATCCAAATTGTTTTAGATATTCTGGTTTACAGTCAACATTGGCACCTGCATCAACAAGAAGTGATATCCCTTTAGTAGTTGGATATACACTCGTAAGGGCAGCTCTTTCAATACCTGGTATTCTTTTAACTATAAACAAACCTCCTGCTAAAATTGCCCCTGTATTTCCTGCTGATATAAATCCATCTCCAAGACCTTCTGTTAAAGCCTTCATCCCAATTACCATGGAAGATTCTTTTTTTCTTCTAATAGCAATAGCAGGGTCTTCATCATTTGTAATTACATCATTGGCATTTAGGACTTTAATATTTTCCCTATTATACTTATATTTGGATAATTCAGCATTTATAATTTCTTCCTTACCTACTAACATGACTTCAATGTTGAATTCATTTACTGCATCAATACTTCCTTTTATGATTTCTAAAGGGGCATTATCGCCACCCATAGCATCTACTATAATTCTCATATTATACCTCCCATCACCCACTGATTTTAAATATATATGAGTGTAATGAAAAAATCAATACTAGAGTTATTGAAGATAAAAAAAGATAGTGAAGTATTCACTATCTTTCTTTTACTCTACAACAATTACTTCTCTGTTTTTGTAATAACCACAACTTGGGCAAACTCTATGTGGTTGTTTTGGTTCATGACATTGTGGACATTCTACAACAGTTGCTTTATTCAATCTGTATGAAGAAGCTCTTCTCTTATTTTTTCTTTGTTTCGAAGTTTTTCTCTTTGGCACTGCCATTTACAACACCTCCTTATTTGTAGGAAAAAGTTCCTTTAACTTTTCCAATCTTGGGTCTATTGTATTTCCCATACAATCACAGGATTGGGTATTTAAATCTTCGCCACATACTGGGCACAATCCCTTGCAACCTTTGCTACACAGGGTTTTCATTGGTAGGGAACTAACAACTTGACTCCAAATATATTCCTCAAGGTTCAACTGATTATCCTCATAGAAAATAATCTCATCTAATTCGTCCTCATCATTATACTTCCCATTGTTATGAATCAGCTTTCCAGATAAAACAGTTGAACAAGTAGAAACAATAGGCATTAAACACCTATCACAATTACCTTCGTATGTATAATTAATATCTACATGAAGGTAGCTGTTTATATCTACTTTATAAATTTTCCCATTATAATTAATAGGAGGGATTATTTTAGTACTACTATGGTCTAGATCAGGAGTTGTAATCAGCTCCCCTTCTATACTATGTGAATATTCATCCCCATCTAGAAAACTTGTTAAATCATATTTCATTATTTCACCTCATAAACTACCAAATAACATTATATAAAGGAGGTTTTAATTTGTCAAGAATTATCTGTTTGTAACAAGATTTAATGTATCTCTTGCAATCATTAACTCTTCGTTAGTAGGAATAACCATTACTGTTGTACCAGTTAAATCCTTGCTAACTATAGCTTCTTTACCTCTTATGTTGTTTAGTTCTCTATCAATTCTAACACCTAAGCATTCTAGTCCATCACAAATTTTTTCACGCATAGTGTTTGAGTTTTCTCCGATACCAGCAGTAAATACCAATACATCTATACGACACATTTGTGCAGCGTAAGCAGCAATGTATTTAGTTACTCTGTTAGCAAAAATATCAAGTGCTAATTTAGCTCTCATATTTCCTTCTTCTTCAGCTATTTCTAAGTCTCTAAAGTCACTGCTGATTCCTGAAACTCCTAATACTCCTGATTTTTTATTTAGCATGTCATTTACTTGGTCAAAAGACATACCTTCTTTATCCATTATGAAAGGAATTATTGCTGGGTCAATATCTCCTGATCTAGTACCCATTGCAAGTCCTTCAAGTGGAGTAAAGCCCATTGAAGTATCAATTGATTTTCCGCCTTGAACAGCTGTAACACTTGAACCATTACCTAGATGTGCAGTAACAATATTTAAATCCTTAATATCCTTACCTAATATATCTGCAGCTCTTTGTGAAACATATTTGTGTGATGTTCCGTGGAATCCATATCTTCTGATTTTATATTTTTCATAGTATTCATATGGAATTGCATAAATAAAGTTTTCTGCAGGTATTGTTTGATGGAATGCTGTATCGAATACTGCTACCATTGGTGTTTCTGGCATTAATTCTTTACAAGCTTCAATTCCAATAATATTTGGTGGGTTATGTAGTGGTGCTAATTCTACATTTCTCTCTAAAGCTTCCATTACTGAACCAGTAATAATTGTTGATGCAGAGAAGTCCTCTCCACCATGAACAACTCTATGGCCTACTGCTCCTATTTCATCCAATGATTTAATTGCACCATAATCCTTGTGTAATACAGCATTAAGTACTAATTCTAAAGCTCTCTTATGGTCCTTCATTGGCTCTTCAATTACTACTTTATCTTTACCTGTAGTTTCATGTTTTATTCTAGAACCTTCAATTCCGATCCTTTCAACTAAACCTTTTGTCAGAACAACTTCACCATTCATATCAATTAATTGATATTTAAGTGATGAACTTCCGCAGTTAATAACTAAAATATTCATCCTTCTACCTCCATTATTTAATCTATAACAATAGTATTACAATTTTCTTAAAAAATCAACAACATATATTACAACAATTAGTTGTTTTTAATATACTAACTGGGATAATATGAATATACAAGTACAATTTGGAGGTTATTATGAAAGTAGCAGGATTAATTACTGAGTACAATCCATTTCATTTGGGTCACAAATATCATCTAGAAAAAACCAAGGAAACAGCAAAAGCTACTCATACTATAGCAGTGATGAGCTCTTCCTTTGTTCAAAGGGGTGAGCCTGCACTGGTAGATAAATGGACTAGAGCCAAGATGGCTGTAGATAACGGTGTAGACTTAGTTTTGGAATTACCCTTTGTCTTTTCAGTTCAAACAGCTGAACTCTTTGCATTAGGAGCATTAAAGATACTAGATTCAATAAATGTAGTGGATTGTATTTCCTTTGGAAGTGAAATTGGAGAAATCGAGCCACTTTATAAAGCTGCCCAAATATTAAATGAAGAACCAGAAGAATTTAAAATTATACTAAAAAATAGATTGAGTTTAGGTATGCCTTATTCAGCTTCTCGTGGATATGCACTTCAAAAGTATATAGAAAAAACTGAAAAAGATAATAATTTGTCGTATGAAGCGTTGCTAAAAGAATCTAATAACATATTGGGAATTGAGTATATTAAAGCCTTGATAAAGCTAAATTCCAATATAGTTCCCCACACAATAAAAAGATTTGGAGATAAATATAATGATCAAAAGATTCAATCTCAAATAGCCTCAGCTACTGGAATTAGAAACATTTTATTTGAAAATCAGCATGCAAGGGCAAAATCTTATATGCCCGAAATATCTTATAGTTATCTTATGGAGTTTTATGAAAGATATAAAATGTTTAATTCTATTGAAGAGTATAGAGATATTTTTCAATATCTATTTAGGACTAAATCAAGAGAAGAATTAAAAAAATTCATGGATATGGAAAATGGTTTGGAAAACAGAATTTTGGAAAAAGGTGTAAAGTTTTATGAGTTAGAAAAAATTATAGAAGAAATAACTACTAAGAGGTATGCTGCAACCAGAATAAAAAGAATCTTAATACATCTATTATTGGATTTAAAAAGAGAAGAAATAGAAACCTTATATGCCCTACCTATAGAGCACATAAGAGTTTTAGGATTAAATAAAAATGGTATGGAGATATTAAATAAGATTAAAACTCAGACAGAGGTTTCCATAATTACAAAGTTTTCCGACTATAAAAACCTCCTTAATGAGAATATTAATAAGTTCATGGACTTCGAAGAAAAAGCTACAGACATTTATTATTTAGGTTTTAATAAGGATTATCCCTATAAAAAAATGGACTATATAACAACACCATATATTAATTTTAAATAGACCTGCTTTACTCATAAATAATCCCCCTTCTTTCATATAGTTTAAATATTGGATAAAATAATTTCCAAAATAATTTTATCCTGTACAACAATGAAAGAAGGGATAGTTTTGTCTAAATTTAGATTTAAGTATAAAGATATTATCCTAGGTATTATACTAGTATTAATAATATATGAAATTATTAAGGATCCAACTAAAAGCATTAATAGTGCAAAAGAAGGATTAAATATCTGGTTAAATATCTTAATTCCATCTCTTTTCCCTTTTATATTTATTACAGATTTATTAATATCCTTTGGAATAGTCTCAATTTTTACAAAATATCTGGAGCCAATAATGAATCCATTATTTAAGGTTTCTGGAATTGGGATTTTCCCTTTGTCTATGAGCATAATGAGCGGATATCCCGTAGGAAGCAGAATAACTTCTAAAATCAGAGCCGAGGGTTTAATTTCTAGAACTGAAGCAAATAGACTTATATGTTTCACTTCTACTTCGGGTCCATTATATGTTCTAGGAACCGTTGGTACAGGAATGTTAGGATTGCCTGAATTAGGCCTTTTACTTATATTACCTCATTATTTAGGAGCTATAACAAACGGTCTGATTTTAAGCCTATACTCCCCCAAAGAAAGAGAAGAGACAGCAATTGAGCTACAATATAGCCATTCAATCTCCCATAAAAATACTTTAAGTTTTGGTTCAGTAATATCTAAAGCAGTAAAAGATGGTATGGATTCTATGATTATGATTGGTGGTTTAGTAATAATCTTTTCAGTAATAATCGATATTCTAATATCATCACCATTATTTTCCCTTCTCACAAACTATATTTCCAAAGCAATAAATACAGAACCAGAAGTTGTGAAAGGAATCACTGCTGGAATAGTTGAAATAACTAATGGCTGCAATATTGTCAGTAAGTTAAACATCCCAACAATCAATAAAATTTTGATAATAAATTTTATCATTGGCTGGGGAGGATTTTCAGTTCATAGCCAGGCTATGAGTTTTATAAGCAAAACAGATATTAAGACCACAATTTATATATTTTCAAAATTATTTCATGGAGTATTTTCATCATTATATACATACTTAATATATCGCATATTTTATAAGGACAGATTACTCCTTACATTTAAACCATTAACCAAAGAAATAAATATCAATATAAAAAGCTGGTTAGAAATACTAACCAGCTCAACACTCAATGTATTATGTTTATTATTCTTTATTTTCATACTTTCTGCTTTAGTTAAACAGATTAAACAAAGGGCTTAATCATTTCCTCTAAGCTCTTTTCTGTTTTCATTTAGCATTTGAATTACTTCTTTAAGATTCTCTTGTGTTTCTAATAGGAGACTATC
>CAZHLF010000126.1:0-7221 GCA_964532845.1 uncultured Tissierella sp. | reverse complement strand
TCTTATTAAGATGATAGATCGGGGAGAGATAATTGATAGTAAAACTATCATAGGAATAAATTTGGCAAAGGATTATTTGAGAGAAAAAGAATAAGTTATAAATTCCTCCTTTATGGCATAGAAATTATATAGCTAGTACAAAGGAGGATTTATTTTGAATTCAGTTAGACTCAAATTAAGAAATCATTTCCAAAACGGGTTTTCTTTTTATTTCCTTTTATTTTTGTTTTTATTATTTGGGATCATTGTCGGGGCTTTGCTTATTAAAGCTTTAGATAATGATGCCATTACTTTTTTAGTTGGAATATCAAGCTCATTTAACTATGGCTCTTCCATAGGAAATACAGATAATATTTATTTGTTTAAAATATCAGTTTTCTTTAATATATTATTTGCCTTTATTATATATTTAGTTGGATTACTAAATCTAGGATTTATGATACCCTTGGTTATTTTTTTGAAGGGTTCATTTATAGGTATAAGTGTAGGAAATTTGCTTTATAACTATGGTTGGAAGGGGTTTTTGGTATCTGCTTTTGGAATCTATCCACAGTACCTAATATACATACCTGGCATAATTGCATTAGGTGCTTTAGCTATGACTATGTCATTCAAATATAGATTTAACTCAAATAGAAGAGTTGTAAAATTAAAGCAGCTTAGTTTACCAGATTATACTATACTAGTACTTTTATTTACTCTAATTCTCCTTATAGGTTCCATTTATGAGGGGTTTATTGCTCCATTTTTTTTAAAGCTTCAATAATCGAAGGTGGAGATTACTTGGAGTAAAACTAGTACTTTATGGGTATTCTAGAGTTAGGACAAGCAATTTTTTCAAATAAGCAATAGGAGGACAATATGAGAGTTGTAGATATTATTGAAAAGAAGAAAAAAGGGTTAGAATTAAGTAAAGAAGAAATAGATTTTGTTATTAGTGGATATGTAGATGGTAGTATTGCTGATTATCAGATGTCAGCCTTTCTAATGGCTGTTTATTTTAAATCGATGACAAAGGATGAAACTGCCAATCTTACAATGGCATTTGTAAATTCAGGGGATGTAGCTGATTTATCAGCCATTGATGGAATCAAAGTCGACAAACATTCTACAGGTGGTGTAGGTGATAAAATAAGCTTAATAGTAATTCCATTAGTAGCATCAATGGGTGTGCCCGTTGCAAAAATGAGTGGAAGAGGATTAGGTCACACTGGAGGTACTATTGATAAACTAGAGTCTATTGATGGTTTCAAAGTAGAGTTATCTGAAGAAGAATTCACAAGAAATGTTAACACCTATAAGATGGCTATAACTGGTCAATCAGGGAACCTTGTTCCAGCAGATAAGAAAATTTATGCACTAAGGGATGTTACTGCTACAGTTGATAGCATACCTTTAATAGCTAGCTCAATTATGAGTAAGAAAATAGCCTCAGGTGCTGATGCTATAGTTCTTGATGTTAAGGTTGGTTCTGGAGCCTTTATGAAATCTTTGGATGAAGCAAAAGCCTTAGCACGAACTATGGTAGATATAGGAAAATCCTTAAATAGAAATACTATTGCAGTAATAACAAATATGGATCAGCCTCTTGGTAGGGAGGTTGGAAATTCAAATGAGATTATAGAGGCCTTAAAGGTATTAAGAGGAGATGGCTCAGAGGATGAAACAAATGTTGCCTTAACTATCGCTTCTTATATGTGTGTATTAGGGGGAGCTTTTTCTGATTTTGATGAAGCATATGAAGAATTAGAAAAGCTTATTTCTTCCGGTGAAGCAATAGAGAAGTTTAAAGAACTGGTTAAAATCCAGGGTGGAAATCCTGATATTGTAGATAACTTCGATAAACTTCCTCAAGCAAAATATCATATAGAAGTAAAGGCAAATTCACAAGGTGTGGTGAATAGACTAGATGCTGAGGAAATAGGTATTGCTGCAATGCTTTTAGGTGCTGGAAGAAAGACTAAGGCCGATAGTATAGATTTTGCAGCTGGAATTTCTCTAAATAAAAAAATTGGAGACTATGTAGATATTGGTGATATATTATGTGTTCTTCATACTAATAAAGAGCAAGTAGATGAAGCAATAAATAAAGCCTTAAATGCTTATTTGATAAATAATGAAAAACCAATAATTGAAAGATATATATATGATATCGTAAAATGATAAGAGTAAAATTAGAATAACAATGCTATTTATGGAGAACATAAAAATAAATATAGCATTGGAGGGATAGTATTGAAAAAGAAGATAGTATCTTTTATTCTAATTTTTATGATGATTATATCGCCTGTTATGTCCTACGGAGAGGTTGAATTAACTAGTAAGGCTGCAATATTGATGGATTACAGTACTGGCAATATTATCTACTCATTAAATGAACATGAAAGGCTTATACCTGCTAGCATAACAAAGATAATGACTCTGTTACTTACTATGGAAGCATTGGATTCTGGCAGGATAAAACTAAGTGATAAAGTTGTAATTAGTGAGTATGCTGCCAGTATGGGTGGTACTCAGATTTATTTAGAACCAGGAGAGACCCAGACAATAGAGGATTTAATAAGAGCAACTACAATAAGGTCAGCAAATGATGCTGCAGTAGCATTAGCTGAGGCTATAAGTGGCAGCAATGAGACTTTTGTTAAGCTGATGAATGATAGAGCAAAATCTCTTGGGATGGAAAACACTCATTTTATGAATGCAAGCGGTCTACCTATAGATGATCACTACACATCAGCATATGATGTTGCCTTGATGTCAAGGGAGCTTTTAAAATATGATTATCTATCTAAACATTTTTTATCTTATATTGAGGATATAAAGGTAGGTAGAAATAAAAATGATACACAAACAATGGTAAATACCAATAAACTTATACGGGATTATGAAGGAACAACTGGTATTAAGACTGGCTCAATTGATGCTGCTGGGTATTGTGTTTCTGCCTCAGCCAAAAGAGGAGATTTACACTTAATAGCTGTTATTTTAGGGGCTCAAACCAGCAATGTTAGATTCAACGAAGCTAAGAAGCTTTTGGACTTTGGATTTGCCAATTATGATAGTGTTAACTTGGGTAAAAAGGGCGATATAATAGCTACTTTACCAGTAGAAAAATCAGATTTACAAAAGGTTGAACTAGTCCTGGAAAGAGATGTTTATGCTCTCATTAATAAGGATAAAAGGGGAGAGGTAAAGAAAGAAGCCATTCTTCCTGACACTATTAATTCACCTATAGTTAAGGGTGATAGATTAGGAGAACTTTTAATAACTGTAGAGGAAATGGAAGTTGACAGAGTACCTTTAGTTGCAAAATATGATGTTAATGAAGCTAATTTGATATTACTTTTTAAAAGGACTATTTCAAGCTTTTTAACTAGGTAATTTAAAGTGTTTATTTTAATTTGCTGGTGATTGTATCTGATATCTAATATGGTGTGAATCTTTAACCTCGACTTTAACCCGTCGAGGTTGTATAATGTTAATTAGGATATAGAAAGAAGGTAATTTATGGACATCTTAATTAGCATACCTGGACTTATAATTGCAATATTGTTTCATGAACTAGCCCATGGATATACAGCCTATTTATTAGGTGACGATACTGCAAAGGAAGATGGTAGGCTTAGTTTAAATCCAATAAGACATATTGACCCTGTTGGGTTATTATTTATGGTTGTTTTTAGATTTGGATGGGCTAAGGCAGTGCCTATAAATCCTATGAAGTTCAAAAATAGAAAACGTGATACATTTCTTGTTTCAATTGCCGGGGTTGTAACTAATTTTATATTGGCACTTATTTCAGCAATTATTTTGGTTCATGTTCCGATTAAAAGTGAATTAATTTTTCAAATGATATTAGTAACTATGTGGTATAACATTATGCTTGGTGTATTCAATCTCTTGCCATTTCCACCTCTGGACGGTTCAAAAGTAGTTGCAAGCTTTCTGCCAACTAAATTAGAATATCTCTTTTATAAATATGAAAGGTATTTTTATATAGTTCTTGTAATTCTCATTATGACTGATGTAACAGATAAAATTATTTCACCAATAATCAATTTTGTTTTAAACCTTATTTTAAGTATAGTATAAAGAGGTAAAATATGGAATATAAAGTAGCAATTGAGGCCTATGAGGGTCCAATGGATTTGTTGTTAAGCCTGATACAAAAGTCTGAAATAGACATATATGACATACCTATAAATGAGGTAACAGAACAGTTTCTAGAGTTTATAAATGATATGGAAGAACTTAATCTAGAAATAACCAGTGAGTTTCTAGTTATGGCCGCCACTCTTTTAGAAATCAAGTCTAGAATGCTCCTTCCAAAGGAAAAGGTTATTGAAGATGGTATTGAGATAGAGATAGACCCTAGGGATGAACTTGTTCAAAGGCTGATAGAGTACAAGCTATATAAAGAAGCTGCTGAAAAGCTTAAGGTTTCTGAGCTTACTGAGTCTAGAGTCTATTATAAGCCTCGGGAAGATTTGTCTATATATAGAGACCCGCTGGATGAATTGGCTAAAATAGATTTATATCAGTTAGTTAAAGCTGTAAATAATATACTTAGTAGAAATGCAGTAAAATTAAATAGAATTAGCTTTGAAGAAATCTCTAGAGAAGAGTATACACTAGAGGATTGTATCGATGAAATAAAAACACGACTAAATTTCAAAAAGAAAATTTTATTTAGTCAACTGATAAGTGAAAACTCTACAAGAGAAGAGGTTATTACATATTTCCTTTCAATACTTGAGCTATTAAAAATGGGTTCAATACAGGTAGAACAAGATAATGCATTCACTGACATAACTATTATCAATAGAATGGATGAAGAAAATGGATACTAGAGAGATAAAGTCTATAGTAGTAGGTCTACTTTTTACATGGGGAGATCCATTGGATTTAAAGGATATTTCTGCAGTTTTAGAAATGTCTGAAAAGGAAGTAGAGCCAATTATCAAAGAACTTATAGATGAGTTAGATTATAATAGAAATGGATTAAGGATTATTAAATTCAATAATCTATATCAAATTGGGACAAGACCTGAGCACTATGATTGGATAAAAAAGCTCAATAATAGAAAAAATGCAAAAAATCTTTCAAATGCTTCACTTGAAACTTTGTCTATTATTGCATATAGACAACCGATCATAAAGGCCGATATTGAGGCTATTAGAGGAGTTAGAAGTGATAGAGCAATAGAAACACTAGTTGAAAGGCGATTAGTAACGGAGTTAGGAAGGTTGGAAAAAACAGGAAGACCTATATTATATGGTACTACTGAAGAATTTTTAAAGTATTTTGGACTTGAGTCCATAGAAGATTTACCACCAAGTGAAGATTTTAAGGAATACTCCGACATAGAACAGGAATAATAATATTATTGTTTCTGTTCTATTTTATTTTGGAGGGATATAATTGAAAAAAACCATATGTTTAATACTTATAATGTTCTTATTTATTGGAAGCACTGCTTATGGGAGTAGTTTAAATTTAAGTGGAGAAAGTTATATTCTTATTGAAGAAGAATCAGGTAGAATACTAGCTGAAAAATCGCCACATCAGAAATTGCCCATAGCAAGTACAACAAAGATTATGACTGCACTATTGGCTGTAGAGAGTGGGAAGTTAGACGATATTGTTGAAATAAGTCGTGATAGTATAGGAGTTGAAGGCTCCAGCATATTCCTAAAAGAAGGTGAAAAGATTAAATTAAGAGACTTAGTATATGGTTTAATGCTAAGAAGTGGAAATGATTCTGCTGTTGCAATTGCAACGTATTTAGGTGGGACTGAGGAGAATTTTATATCCTATATGAATAAGAAAGCTAGACTAATAGGCGCAATGAACACTAACTTCATGAATCCACATGGATTACATGATGAAAATCATTATTCTACGGCATATGATCTGGCGTTAATAACCAAGACTGCATTTAAGAACAAGGATTTTGAAGAAATAGCCGATGCTAAGAGCTATAGAAGTGATAGAGATGAATACAATTATTATGTAAATAAAAATAAAACCCTATGGGAATATGATGGTGGAGATGGTGTTAAAATCGGTTATACCATGAGGGCTGGGAGATGTTTAGTATCAAGTGCAAAGAGAAATAATATGCGTCTAATTGCTGTAAGCTTGAATGATCCTAATTGGTTTAACGATAACTATACTCTTTTTGATTATGGATTTAATAATTATAAGTTATATCGAGTTTATGAGAGAAATCAACTACTCAAAACCATTGATGTGAAAAATGGTAAGAAGGATAAAGTAGTATTAGTTTCTGAAAAGGATTTTTTATATCCATTAAAAGAGGAGGAAATATCTTTATTAAAAGTGAATATCCAGTTAGATGAAAGTACTAACGCCCCTATTGATAAGGGACAACTTTTAGGTCATGTAGAAGTTTTTTTAGATGGTAAACTAATTAGAAGAGATAATCTGGTTGCAAAGGAATCCGTTGAGCGGATGAATATGTTGGAAAGATTGCTAAGAACTTTAAATGGAAGAGTAGCTGATGATGTCGTTTACAAAAGCCATAAAAAAGGATAAAATGAAGTATGATAAGGGGAGATAAATTATGAGATTACAGAAATATATGGCTTTATGTGGTGTTGCTTCAAGAAGAAAGTCAGAAGAGATTATTGGTGAAGGCAGAGTAAAGGTGAATAATGTAGTAATAACTGAATTGGGAACTATTATTGACCCAAGTAAGGATAAGGTATTAGTAGATGATAAAAGAATCAAATTAGAGTCTAATATGGTATATATTATGCTAAATAAACCTATAGGGTATGTTTCTAGTTTAAGTGATGAGAAGGGCAGGAAAGTTGTTACTGATCTAATAGAAGGTGTCAAAGAAAGAATATATCCAGTAGGACGTCTTGATGCTGATACTACTGGATTGATGTTATTAACTAATGATGGTGAACTGGCTTTCAAGCTTACTCATCCTAGCAAAAGAGTAGATAAAAAATATATTGCTATAGTTGAAGGTGTTCCAAATAAAAAGGAACTAGAGCTTTTGAGAAATGGAGTATTCATTGATGGGAAAAAAACATCTCCTGCTGAGGTAAAAGTGGCAAAAAGGTTTGATGAGGATTCCATTCTTGATATTGTAATACACGAGGGAAGAAATAGACAGGTAAAGAAGATGTGTGAGGCAGTGAATCATCCAGTTAAGAAACTTAAGAGGGTTTCCATTGGGGAAATAG
>CAZHLF010000125.1:0-7295 GCA_964532845.1 uncultured Tissierella sp. | reverse complement strand
TCTTGATAAGCTTTTATTAGACACTCCAGCTGCAGCATTTAAAGCTTCATTATCTGAGATAACAAGAGGTGTTGATATTGCCAAGAAAATGGTATTTAACTCCTTGGAGGGTATTTTAAATCCAGGTTTTGATGGCACGGATGAGTTATATGGAAATGAGGAACTGATTAATAATCTTCAAAGGGAAATAACCCAATATGTTGTTGAGATATCTAAGAGACCGCTCTCTAATGAAAGCTCAATAATGGTCCCTGCTATGATTAATAGTATCAATAATATTGAACGTATGGGAGACCATTCAATAGATATAGGAAAGCTTGCAAATGTTAAAAAAGAGAAAAATTTAATATTTTCCGAACATGCCACTGAAGAGCTAAAAACATTAAGGAAATTAGTATTGGATATGCTGGAAAAATGTATTTATGTTTTAAGAACTGGAGATTTAAATGTACTTAAGGAAATCAAGATTCTGGAAGATAAGGTGGATGAATACTCTCATGAGCTTGAAAGACATCATATTTTAAGATTGGAAGAAGGAAGCTGTACTATAGAATCAGGGGTTGTTTTTCTTGAGATAATAAATCATTATGAAAGAATAGCAGATCATGTATATAAGACATCTGTTGCAGCAAAAGATGAGCTTCAAGGAATACCAAGAATTGATTTTAAAGGTCAACAGATTTAATATTATTAAGTCCTCTGGATATCCAGGGGATTTTTACTGTCAACAAATTAATACAAAAGATATCAAAATGTGACTTTAGTCCTTAATTTATATATTATAAATATATGTATAGATTATGTATATATTGTATGTTAAAATGATATAGATACAATATGTAGGGAGGATGAGCTAATGCTTAAGGTAGAAAAACGTAATGGCAAAATCGTTGATTTTGAAGCTGACAAGATAGAAATAGCCATTGGAAAGGCTATGAAGGAAACAGAAAAAGGATTGGATGAGGCTCTTGCAAGGGATATTGCTGAACATGTTTTCAATGAATTTAGCAACCTAGAGACTGTTAACATAGAGCAAATCCAAGACTTTGTCGAAATTGAATTGATGAAATTAAGGCCTGATGCAGGTAAAAAGTATATTATCTACAGAGAGGAAAGAACTAAGCTAAGAGAACAAGGCTGGAACATGTCAGACCTACAAAGGGATATATACGAGAAGAAATATAGATATGACTCTGAGACTTTTGATCAGTTCTTAGAAAGAGTAAGCGGTGGAAATGGGCCTATAAAGAAGGCGATAAAGGATAAGAAGTTTTTGCCAGCTGGAAGAATATTAGCAGGTCGTGGTCTAGATAAATTAGGCAGAAAGATAACACTGTCAAACTGCTATGTAATGCCTACGGTTGAAGACAACATAGAATCCATCTTTGATACAGCAAAATATCTAGCGAGAACTTATTCATATGGTGGTGGAGTAGGACTTACTTTATCAAAGTTAAGACCAAAGGGAGCTAAGGTAAACAACGCAGCGAGCTCAACAACAGGAGCTGTTTCATTTATGGACCTATACTCACTAGTTACTGGACTTATTGGAATGAGAGGCAGACGTGGAGCATTGATGTTAAATCTTGATGTAAACCACCCTGATATTGAAGATTTTATCAATGTTAAAAATGATTTAGATAAAGTGACATATGCAAATATCTCTGTAAATGTTGATGATAAATTTATGGAAGCTGTAAAGAACAACGAAGAGTATGAACTTTACTTCCATGTAGAAGCAACAGGAGAAGTAATTTCTAAAATGATAAAAGCAAGGGACTTATTTAGAATTCTTGCAAGAAACAACTGGAACATGGCAGAGCCTGGAATTCTTTATAAGAATAAAATCGATTCCTGGCATTTAATGAGTGAAGACAAAACTTTTGAATATACTGGAGTAAATCCTTGTGCCGAAGAGCCTTTGCCGGCGTTTGGAAGCTGCAATCTTTCATCAATAAATTTAAGTGAATTCGTTAAGAATCCATTTACAAAATATGCAAGATTTGAATTTGAGAAATTTTCAGAGCTTGTTCATAATGGGGTAATTTATCTAAATGAAGTTTTAGATGAAAATATGAATCTTCATCCATTAGAGCAACAAAGAGAAATGTCCAGAGATTTAAGACAGATTGGTTTGGGAATTATGGGACAAGCTGATATGTTTATTAAGCTTGGAATTAAATATGGTAGCAGCGAATCCATAAGCTTAATTCATCAAATTGGTCGTACTATGATAAATGAGGCTTTAAGACAATCTGCTCTCTTAGCAAAAGAAGATGGATCCTTCCCAAGATATAATAGAGATGCAGTTCTAAGCTCTCCATTCTTAAACTCAAATGTAGATGAGGATGTATTGGAGCTAATTAAGGAATATGGACTAAGAAATAGCCAGCTTCTAACTATAGCACCAACAGGTAGTATATCTACTCTTATTGGCTGCAGCAACGGAGTTGAGCCTATATTCCAAGTTGCATATACAAGAAAATCCGAATCCCTTCATGCAGAAGATACTTATTATAAAGTATTTACTCCAATTGCCAAGGAATTTATGGATATAAATAACCTAGGAAGAGAAGAAGAGTTACCTGATTTCTTTATTACAACTACTAATCTTGATTATAAATCAAGAATAGAGGTTCAAGCTGCATGGCAGCAATATATAGATGCTAGTATCTCATCAACAGTAAATGTTCCAAATGAGTTTACAGTTGAACAAGTTGAAGATTTATATCTTTATGCATGGGAAAATGGTCTTAAAGGGATAACAATTTATAGAGATGGTTGTGCAAGAAGTGGTATTTTGATTACAAATAAAGCTACGAAAAACAGACAAGAAAAAATACAAGAATTACAGATTCAAATGACTGAATTGGCAGCAGAATCTCTAATGGAAGATCCAGATAAGTGTCCTATGTGTGGTGGAAAATTAAATCATACAGGCGGATGTTCTGAATGCCAAGATTGCGGATATAGTCCTTGTGCGATATAATGACAGTGAAAAGCAAAAAAGATAGTTAATAACTATTAATTAGTAGTGATGGACTAAAATCTAGGATTACGAGAGTATAAATTTTAATAATATAAGGGCGAGGAAACTCGTCCTTCTTTCATAGTAAACTTTTGGTGGCTATGATATACTAGTTATTCACAACATAATGAAAGTAGGGAATTGATTGAACAGTAAGTTGAAAAAACTAATGCTATTTAGTGCTTTTGTATGGACTGTAACCAATTTTCATCATCCAGTAACACCAAGTCATTTTACAACACTTAATATGCCTAATCACATATTTGGAACATCCTTTGCAATGATGGTATTTACCAGCTTTTTAACATCTCCTATCTGGGGTAGCTGGGGGGATAGAAATAGTCGAATGAAGGTATTATCCCTTTCAACTCTTTTGTATGGAATAGGACAATTAGGTTTCGCTTTGTCTACATCTCTAGGAGGGATATTATTTTTTCGTGGAATATCAGGAATTGCCAATGGAGGATTTAGTGGAGGATTAATGGCTGCAATAGTTGACACTACAACAGACGAGAATAGAAGCTTGACTATGTCACGTTATTCAGCTATGATGCTTATTTGTGCATCACTAGGATTCTTAATAGGAGGAGTTTTAGGGTTTTTACCACCTCAAAATGTCATCCTAATGCAAGCTGTTACTATGTTCCTTGTAAGTTTAGGATTTCGATTTATTGTAGGAGAAACCAATTTAAATCCTAAAGAAAGCTCAGACAAAAAGGTTATGTTCATTTGGGATATATTAAGAGATGCTACCAAATCTAAAGAGATATTCACTAAATGGATGATAATATTTTTAGGGTTAACTTTCTTTATAAATATAGCTAACTCAAGCAATGTAAATGCTTTTAACTATTATCTAAAAGAACAACTAGATTTCAAACCAATAGTAAATGGGATGTGGAAGGCAGCAACAGGAGTAGTAGGATTTACTGCAAATATGACTATTAATGCTTGGATATTTAAAAAGAAGGATGTTAAAAGGTCCCTTGTTGGAATTTTACTTTTAGCATCATTAACAAGTATTATGATATTGTTAAACCCTTCTGTTGCACAATTTATGATTTGGAACTTGATTTTCTTTACACTAATAACAGTTCTAATTCCAATATTACAAAACTATGCAGTTCAAGGGAATGCTAAGGAAGCTGGATTAATGTCGGGAATATATAATGCTATAAGGGCACTAGGAGAGGTAGTAGGCTCCATGGTAGCAGGTTTTGCTTATAATATAAGTAGTATGGCACCATTTGCTTTAGCAACTGCGGCACTAATAATTGCATTTATGCTAGCCATTGTAGGCAATAGAAAAAATATAGAATCTCCTTTGTAGATTCTATCTTTTTTTATTAGTCTTTAATTTTTAATTTTTGGTTTCTTATTTTTAATTCTTAATTATTATTTCTTAACTCTTAGTTCTTAATTATTACCTATTACCTCGTTAAGTGGAGTATATTCCATTCCAAAGGCATCGGCAACTGACTTATACACTATCTTACCATCAACAACATTTACTCCCTTAGCAAGGGATGGGTCTTCTTTAACTGCTTGTAACCAACCCTTATTAGCAAGTTTAAGTGCATAACCTAAGGTAACGTTAGTTAATGCTAATGTAGCTGTTTGAGGAACTGCTCCAGGGATATTTGCTACTGCATAGTGAATTACACCGTGTTTTACAAATACTGGATCAGTATGGGTAGTTGGATGTTCAACAGTTTCTACGCTTCCGCCTTGGTCAATTGCTACGTCAACAATAACTGTACCAGGTTTCATAGCCTTAACGATTTCTTCGGTTATTAACTTTGGAGCTTTAGCTCCAGGTATAAGTACTGCTCCTACTACTAAGTCAGCAGTTTTACATGCATTCATTATATTGAAGTTATTTGAATATAGGGTTTCAATTCTTCCCATAAATACTTCATTAAGATAACGAAGTCTTTCTACAACAACGTCTAGAACAGTAACTCTACAGCCAAGGCCAATTGCTCTTCTAATAGCACCAGTACCTACAACTCCGGCTCCTACAACTACTACATGAGCAGGTGCAACTCCTGGAACACCATCGATTAGCATACCTTTACCACCACGAGTTTTTTGAAGATAAGTAGCTCCTTCTTGGATAGCCATACGTCCTGCGATTTCACTCATAGGAGCAAGTAATGGAAGTGATCTGTCTGGTTTTTCAACTGTTTCATAAGCGATGGATACAACACCTGCGTCCATCAATGCTTTTGTTAAGGATTCTTCAGCAGCTAAGTGTAAGTAAGTGAATAGTATTAAGCCCTTCTTAAAATAATTGTATTCAGACTCTAGTGGTTCCTTTACCTTGATAATCATATCAGCTTGTTTCCAAACATCTGCAACATCAGGAACTATTTCAGCCCCAGCTGCTAGATATTCTTCATCTGTAAAACTTGAACCTAGACCTGCATCTTTTTCGATTAATACTTTATGTCCATTTCTTACAAGTCCATCTGCTCCAGCTGGTGTAAGAGCAACTCTGTTTTCTAAGGTCTTAATTTCTTTTGGAACTCCAACTATAATTTTACATTCCTCCTTATAGAAATCACTTAAGTAAATAATATCATGAAAACGTTTTTTTGGATAGATAGAAGAGATAAATATTTTAATTATCTCTTCTATTAAAGTGAAAAGGCCCTACTTATTCATTAATAAATTATGTCTAAATCCTTAGCTGATATTACTTCACCATTATAATTTTCTTTTATTTCTCGAATCATTTGTAATTCTCTCTCATGCTCAGCTAGTAGGGCACCATTTTCATCGGGCAAGTTCATAAACAATTGATGATATAAAACCAACTTTCCAGGCTGAACCTCTTTAGCTATTTCACCTAATTCAATGCTTGATGTATGAACACTAGTGTGATACTTGTACCATTTTGGAGTTCTTCTTTTTACTCCTTGTGCAGAGTAAACTTCATGGACTAGAATATCACAACCTTTTGCATGTTTAATAAGGTTTTCTGATGGTATAGTATCACCTGAAATTACTATTGTCTTATTCTCTGTTATAAATTTATATCCATATGCTTCGAAAGGCTCATGATCTACTAGGAAAGCTTTAACTTTGACCTTATCATCCTCATAAATTAAACCCTCACCTGGATGATCCTTTGCATTTACAATAATTCCTTCTGGAATTGCCTGCTCTAATCCATTCATTCTAGCATCTATATCCAGTTCATAGGCTTTCAATAAATGGTCACACATATTCTTTGTACCCTTAGGGCCATATACTTCAAGGGGTTCACTTCTCTCCAGAACCCATGATGTTAACATTACATCAGGAAGACCTGCAGTATGGTCTGAATGTAAATGAGTTAAGAATATTCTCCTTAGCTGACTGGCTTCCAGAGCCTCTACTCCTAATCTGTTAGCCATCTCTGCTCGTCTTACAAGGCCTGGGCCTGCATCTATCAAGTAGGAATTATCCCCTATAATAACTGCAATACAAGGTCCAGACCTTTCTGGAATGGGATTGGGAGTTCCTGTTCCCAGCATTACAATTTTCATTTCATTTTGTATCTTCATTTAATATCCTCCGTTAATTTCACTAATTATAAATTTTATTCTATTCAGTTTTACTTATTGAGTCCATAGTCCAACCAGTATATCCGTATATTAAATTTACTATTATTATAAAATGAGCAAAAAATAAATATGGAATAAATTCCACTGCACTTACACCAAGCACATTTTGAGCAAACAAGGCTGGTACACTCCATGGAACGAGATTAATGCATACACAACCAATTGATTGTGCAATTCTACCAAGATTTTTTGCCTGAAGATTTCTTTCTTTAAATGCATCTCCAAACATTCTCCCTGGAATAACAATGGCTAGAAGTTGGGCTCCTGTAGAGAATGCAACTACTAAACTACTTATTGCTGTAAATAGTACCAATCTTCCATTAGAATTTACTTTAGCCATAATTACATCCAATAGTGAATTCAATGCTCCTATTTCCTCTAAGATACCACCAAAGGCTGTTGCTAATGTCAGTAGTATTACAGTTGAACCCATTGAATTAATACCACCTCTGGAAAGTAAGGAATCTATCATTTGATTTCCCGTTTGAGATACATATCCACTAGTCATTACTCTAATTACACTACCTAGTTCATTCCCTTGGATTAGAAGTGCAGATAATCCACCAAGAACTGCAACTAGTAGCAGTGATGGAAGAGCGGGTATCTTTTTTATTGAGAAAAGTATAGTAAGTGCAGGAATTAATAGTAGCAGTGGA
>CAZHLF010000124.1:0-7337 GCA_964532845.1 uncultured Tissierella sp. | reverse complement strand
GAGTAAATTGTAGTATTAACCTTTTGGAGTTCATTCTTAGTCATATCTACGGCTCTTTTTACACCAAAGCAGAATCCAGCATTCTTCGCAATAATTATTTCCATATTATCCCTACTTTAAGTTTAAGTATTTAGGCAATTGCTATGCAATTGCATCACACCACTGCAACTTGGTGTGTAATTTAATTCACTGTCTGCTTAATTTTATATATTTCCTTAATTATTATGCAGGATCATTATTTGCCAAGTTATAAATTGATACAAGTATATTTTTACTAATTTGGGTATAATCTACTGATTGTCCTTCTTCTAAAGTCATATCAATCGGTTTTCCAAATTTTATATGAACCTTACTAAATAGCTTATATGTGCTGTCTATATATACTGGTAGTACAGTTGATTTTGATTTTACAGTAAGTAGAGCAATACCTGGCTTTGCATTATTTAAATCAAAACTCTTAACCCTTGTTCCTTCAGGGAATATTCCCAACACTCCACCGCTTTTAAGAACTTTCAAAGCTTTCTTTATTGCAGATATATCGCTACCATCTCTATCTACAGGAAAAACTCCAACATGGTTTAAAATAAAAGCCAATGCCTTATTTTGAAACAATTCTTTCTTTCCCATCCATGATATTTGTCTAGGAAAAACAATGGAAATAAATAGTGGGTCCAAGTTATTATGATGATTAGCACATAGGGATAGTCTACCCTCAGCAGGTATATTCTCTCTTCCACTCACTTTGATTCTAAAAACTATTCTAAAAGCAACATTTACGATAAATTTAGCCACATTATAAAACATCTTTATATCTCCTCACTAAAGAGACTATAAATTCTACAGATTCTTCAATGGTGCGATTAGATGTATCTAGTAGTATGGAATCCTCAGTTCTTGTAAGTGGTGCTATTTCTCTATTGCTATCTATATAATCTCTTTTCTTAATATCATCCGAAATTTGATCAAGTGTAATATCCTTATTTCCCTTTTCAAGAAGTTCTTTATATCTTCTTAGACTTCTTATTTCAACAGAAGCTGTTAAAAAAATCTTAAAAGTGGCATTTGGTAGTACTACTGTAGTAATGTCTCTTCCATCCATTATAATAGATTTTGATTTAGCCATCTTTTGTTGTAGCATTACCATTTTTTCTCTAACTTCTTTGATGGCAGCAACATAAGAGACATTTTGACTAACGATATTTTGTCTTATTGGCTCATCTACAATTTCACCATCAAGAAAAATATGACCTTCTTCAAAATCTATATCGGTATTATCTAATACGGATATAACTTCTACATCTAATTTTGGATTCAGGTTATTTCTAAGTATCTTCAAAGTTAAAGCTCTATACATTGCACCTGTATCTATATATTCGATACCTAATTCCTTGGCTGCTAATTTTGAAATTGTGCTCTTACCAGAACCTGCAGGTCCATCTACAGCTATTGAATAGATTATATCTACCATAACACTTCCTCCTACACACACAGAAAAAAACCACCAACTGGTGGTGGAAATCAAAATATTTAATTTCCAATTCAATTATATATGAATTGGTCTAACTTAACAAGTAAATTACATAGATTAAACATCTGTTTTTTAGACATTCATCCCTGCTAAATAACCCGTAGAATATGCTATCTGTAGATTAAAACCTCCAGTTAAGGCATCCACATCGATTACCTCACCTGCAAAGAATAAACCTGGTATAAATTTAGATTCCATAGTAGAAGGATTTATTTCCTTTACAGAAATACCTCCAGACGTTACTATTGCTTCTTCTATTGGTCTAAATCCTTTAAACTCCAAAGGAAAGTTTTTAATTATAGTAATTAAATTCTTTCTCTCATCTTTGGTTATTTGGTTTACAGTTTTTTCAGGATCTATACCTGAAAATTCTATTACCCAAGGAATTAACTTTTGTGGCAGCAAATCATTAAGAGAATTCTTCAGCTGTTTATTATTATATTGTTGAAAATCTCTTAGGACTCTATCATCTAGTTTTTCCTCATTAAGTGCTGGCTTAAAGTCAATAGCTAGTTTTAAATTTTTATATGACTTGTGAAGATAGTTACTTGTAGATAATACTATTGGACCCGATATTCCAAAATGGGTGAATATCATCTCTCCAAACTCCTCATGTATCAACTTAGCATCATCATATGTTTTTAAAGTTACATTTCTTAATGATAACCCTTGAAGCTCCTTAATCCATGGGGCATTGATTTCTATCGGGACAAGGGATGGTTTTAAAGGAATGATTGTAT
Source organism: uncultured Tissierella sp. (assembly GCA_964532845.1). Lineage (GTDB taxonomy): Bacteria > Bacillota > Clostridia > Tissierellales > Tissierellaceae > Tissierella_B. The sequence continues at coordinate 5,069 of CAZHLF010000124.1, read as the reverse complement.
GTCCCATACGCTTTGCAAACATGTGTCCATCTCCAGTTGAACCTGTAGCAGGATATGATTTGCCACCTGTAGTTATTATAAGCTTATTAAATTCCAATTTTTCATCACATATAGATACCTGGAACAATCCATTTCTATAGATAATCTCATCTACATTAGATTTAAGCCTAATTTTAACTTTGTATTTGTTCAAGAATTCGCTCAATGCCTTAATTACATCGCTGGATTTATCACTTTCAGGAAAAACCCTATTTCCTCTTTCCACCTTTATTTTCAAACCATAGTTTTCTAATAGACTTATTATATCTTCATTTGTAAAGGAATAAAGACTGCTATATAAAAAATTCTTGTTGGTAATAATATTATCAAAAAAATCTTCTATAGGTGCAGCGTTTGTAATATTACAACGACCTTTGCCTGTTATAAAAAGCTTCTTTCCAATTCTTTCATTCTTCTCAATTAAAGTAACATCTAATCCTCTTGATGCAGCAAAGCCAGCAGCAATAATACCTGCAGGTCCCGCGCCTATAATTCCTATTTTATTATTCATATATCCTCACTTTTTTTCTTATAGTATTAATTACATTATAACAGAATTATTAAGATAATATATATCATTTATGATAACATTTAATATGATAATCATTTGGACAAAAAAGGTTCCTTAGAAAGAAACCTTTTACTATATATCTTAAATTATGGAACAATTTTACTAGGACTCGATATTGTTTTCATCATATACATTATAATCTTGCCAGATCTTCTCCAACTCTTCGAAATAAGAGTTAATATCCTTCTTCTTTTTCTCCCCTAAAGCTATTATAAAAGCATTAATCAAACTCATAGGAGCTACTAATGAGTCTACGAATGAAATCATATCACTCTTTGCCACAAGAGTTACATCGGCCCTATTTGCTGCTGGCGATAGAAGACTATCTGTTAGGGAAATTATGGAGCATCCCTTTGATTTAGCATAATCAAGTGCCTCTAGAGTCTTCTTAGAATATCTTGGAAATGTAATACCCATTACCACATCATCTTTATCAGCCTTCACTAGAAGTTCAAAAATATCGTTTGCTCCAGCAGAGATAAGTCTTACATTGGAAAATAGAAAATTCAAGTAAAAACATAGGTAACCTGCTAAAAAGCTTGAACTTCTTAGACCTATAATATAAATATTCTTACTCTTAACAAATAAGTCAGTAGCTTTACGAATACTACTTAAGTCCATATCCGATATAGTCTTTTTTATGTTGTCAATATCACTATGCATCACTTTTGAATAACTATGTTCACCTTTGCTCATTTCCTCAGCAATAGACATTCTTTGCACTGTAGTTAGCTTATGTTTTACTACTTCCTGAAGCTCCTTTTGCAACTCCCTATATCCATTGAAACCTAAAGTGTTGGCAAATCTAACAACTGTTGATTCACTTATGCTCAAAGTATCTCCAAGATTGGAAGCAGTCATAAATGCAGCTTTATCATAATTATTAATAATGTACTCAGCAATTATTCTTTGACCCTTACTCATTCTATTGAAACTAGCTTGTATATTGTTTAAAAGATTCGGTTTTTCAGTCATTTTAAGTTCCTTTCTACCCAATCAATTGAAATCCTTCAGTTAAAGCTTTTTTATTAAGCTCTTCTGTGCCTTTTGGCACTCTAGCCAATACAGCTTTTTCCAAGGATTCCTTACTGATTATATTCATTACATTATATATTACTCCCAGAGCCACAATATTAGCGACCATTGGTTTTTTTAGTTTTTCTTCTGCAACACCTAGTATAGGTACAGAGATTATGTTTATATCATTTCTTGAAGGTTTATTTACAGTAGCATCTATAATCAATGTTCCACCTGGTTTTAATTGTTCTACATATTTATCGCAGGATAGTTGAGTGAGAGAAAGTAAAATATCACAATTAGTTACTTTTGGATAATCTATTTCTTCTTTACTAATAATAACTTCAGCTTTACTTGCTCCTCCCCTTGCCTCTGGTCCATAGGACTGAGATTGAATTGCATTTAAGCCATCTTTTAATGCAGCTTCTGCAAGAATAATCCCTGCCGTTATAAGCCCTTGTCCCCCTGAGCCAGATAATCTAACTTCTACGTGCTCCATAATTAATCCTCCTTTACTAATGATTTAATTAATGCCTCATATTTCTCAGTAAATTCAGGCTTAGGATTATTGTAAAACTCTCCTACAACAAATTTACCTTCTCTCTCTTCATCTGTTAGTTTATTCCACGCAGCTAAGACAACAGCATTTTCCTTTAGATAGTTAGTCATAACTACTGCATCACCTTTTCTATTCTTTCTTCCATAATAGGTAGGACAAGTTGTTATGGCTTCAATAAAAGAGAAACCTTTGTTTTTTATGCCATTTTCAACCTGCTTTTGAAGTGCATTTGCAGAGAATATAGTTCCTCTAGAAACATATGTAGCCCCAGCTGCCTTAGCTAATTCGCATAGGTCAAAATTGTTGTCTATATTTCCATATGGTGCCGTTGTTCCCTTATCTCCTGAAGGAGTTGTAGGAGAATATTGACCTCCTGTCATACCATATATATTATTATTATAAACTACAGTAGTAATATCAATATTTCTTCTGCATGCATGAATAAGATGATTTCCTCCTATGGCAGAAGAATCTCCATCACCAGTAATTACTATTACATTTAGCTTGGGGTTTGCAAGCTTCACACCTGTTGCGAAAGCTATAGCTCTACCATGAGTTGTGTGTAGTGTATTAAAGTCCAGATACCCCGGTGCCCTTGATGAGCAACCTATACCGGATACTACACAAACATCATCTTTTTTTAGACCAAGGGCATCAATAGCTTTAACTATCGCTCTAGTTACAATACCATTTCCACATCCTGGACACCAAATATGTGGCAGATTATCTGCTCTAAAATATTCATTTACTAGTTGACTAGGCATTATAACCCTCCTTTACAGCTGTAATTATCTCATTTGGTGTTATTATTTCCCCGTTCACTTTACCATATTTTAAGACCTTTGTGTTTTTACCAGCTATTCTGTCTATTTCAAGGAAATATTGGCCTGCATTCATTTCTACTACAATTATACGATCAACTCTCTTAGATAACTCTTCAAGTTGCTTTTCTGGTGAAGGCCAAATAGTTATAGGTCTAAACATACCAACCTTATGCCCCTCAGCTCTTAAATTTTTAATAGCTGTTTTTGCTGATCTTGAAGTAGCTCCAAAAGCAACTATAACCGTATCTGCATCTTCTAGAAGATATTCATCAAAAGTAACTATATCCTCTACATTATCTTCAATCTTTGATATAAGTCTATTTATAAGTTTATCAGCTACCTTTTCACTTCCACTAGGAAAACCATCTTCCTTATGTATAAGGCCTGTTACATGATACCTGTATCCTTCTCCAAAGCTTGCCATCTCCGGAACCAAATCGCCTTCCTTTACCTTATATGCTTTATATTCCTCAGGAGGACAACTAGGTTTCTTTCTGTCGATAATTTCTATTTCTTCATCTTCATTTATATCAATCTTTTCTCTCATATGACCAATTATCTCATCTAGAAGTAAAATAACAGGAGTTCTATATTTCTCAGCTAAATTGAAGGCTCTTATTGTAGTATAGTAAATCTCCTTCACTGAATTAGGATACAAAGCAATTATAGAATGATCCCCATGGGTTCCCCATCTTGCTTGTAAAATATCTGCCTGTGCAGGAGCAGTGGGAAGACCAGTGCTTGGACCACCTCTTTGAACATTAACGATTACACATGGAATCTCTGCAATAATACCATATCCTATATTTTCTTGCTTAAGACTAAAACCTGGACCTGATGTAGCAGTCATGGATTTTAACCCTGTAAGTGAAGCACCTATTGTTGCTGCCATTCCTGCAATTTCATCTTCCATTTGTATAAATTTTCCACCTATTTTGGGCAGTTTAACAGATGAAATTTCAGCAATTTCAGTTGAAGGAGTTATAGGATAACCAGCATAAAACTTCATTCCAGCCCTTAAAGCACCTTCAACACAAGCTTCATTACCTTGCATCAATTTTATAGTCATCTTACTTCCCCCCTAGCCAAATAGCAAAATCAGGACATCTTAACTCGCATTGTCCACATTGAATACAAGATTGAAAATCTTTAATATTTATTTTTCCTGTCTTTAATTCCAAAACATTTTTTGGACAAAAAGCTACACAAATTCCGCAACCTTTGCACCAGTCTTTATTAACTGTTAGAGATTTTTCTTTAACTGACATCTTGTACCTCCTATAACTAAGTATCTTTCAACATGATTATTAAGAATACTAACAACAAAATAATATCAGAATATAATATCATTTGCAAGATATCCTTCATAATCAAACAACTTACTAAATTTTTAATAAACCCTCTCAATACAGTAAAATACAGGAGGGTCATTTGCTTGATTTATAAATTCATACCTTAAGACATTATATTCCTTTTGGTCTAATGTTTTAAAAATCTCTTCAATTGAATTTTTTTCATCCATTCCACCTGGATGTCCAACATAAACCGTAACAGCTAACAACCCATTTTTATCTAATAATGTCAGTGCTTTTTTTATGCTAATTACAGAGCTTGTACTACTTGTCCTGATGGATTTGTCTCCCTTAGGAAGATAACCTAAATTGTAAATTATAAAATTTAATTTGTGGGATATATGATTATCTATATTTTCATGAGAATCAAGAATTAGTTCAACATTATTAGATGAATTATGCTTCTTTAATAGAGCTAAAGTGTTTTCAATAGCTATTTCTTGAATATCAAATCCATAAACTTTTCCTGTTGAACCTACTGCTTGAGATAGAGCCAATGTATCATGCCCATTTCCTATAGTACAATCTAATACCTTATATCCTTCCAATACATTATTTCTTATAAATTGTCTTACAAGCTCTCCAGTATTAATTATGCTTTTAAATTTCATTTATACCTCCTAAACTAAAGAGATTTTAAATATTTAACCTCTTCATCATTTAGAAATCTCCAGTTTCCAATATTAAGACCACCAAGTTCTATTTCC
>CAZHLF010000123.1:0-7354 GCA_964532845.1 uncultured Tissierella sp. | reverse complement strand
AGAGAAAACCATGAAAAATCATGGGAAGACTTTATTAGAATATGTAAAGCTGGTGGAAGCATACCATTCTTAGAGATAGTAAAATTAGGAAACCTTGATAATCCTTTTGTTGATGGAACTATAAAAAGGGTTGTAAAACCTTTAAAGGATTGGTTAGATACAGTAGACGATTCTAAGTTTTAATCTCTGACCCAATATAATAGATAAAAATTCCGTTTAGTTTCTAAACGGAATTTTGTTTTTTAAATTAGTTTTTCAATTTCCAATAAATTTACAAGGATTTTATTCAGATGATAATTATAAACTATGTCCAATTCTTCATTATCTCTAGCATAAGGAACAAAGTCTTCATTATAGAGTTCTTTGAATAATTTAGCATTCCTTTCATTTAAAATTGGGCGCATATCCAAACTAAAAATTGTTAGAAGATTATTATAAATAATATCCAGCATGGATAAAATACTTATAGAAGTTTGGGTAATATGACTTTTTACTACATTTAAATCCAGATCATGTTTATAAGCACTAAAGGTAGATTCCAAGGTTTTAAGCTCTGTAGAAAAATCATGTAAACTGATTTCACCTTTATTTTTTACTAGATTATAAACTAATTTTTTACTGCTGTTGACTATATTTATCTTTTTTTCTAAAAACATCTTCTTTTGATTTGGTGCAGCTATGAAGTAATTAATAAGTACACTTACAGATATTCCGATAAATGTATCTAAAAGTCTGTTAGCAGCATAGGATATTCTTTCATCCTCCGTATTTAAGAAGATAGCAAGATAAACTATGGCTGAGAGAGTCAATGATGATTTCCATCCTAGAAGATTGTGGATATATATAGTCACAATTATCCCCAGGCTGAGGAAAAAATAATTGTGGGGGAGTAGATAGGAAAATATTAATCCAATAATAGCCCCTACAAAAGTGCCTAACATTCTATCTTTACCTGATTTGAATGATTCAGATACACTTGATTGCATGGACATTATTGCTCCTATTCCTACGAATACAGGGCTTTTTAAGTCGAACAAACTTGCAATATACATGCTTAATCCAACGGCTATTCCTGTTTTAATTGTTCTAAGGCCAATTTTAAAACTTGTATTTTTCATAAATTTACCTCGTAAATTTTTATTTATTTTAGTTTGAGACTTTATTTACATTATAGCATAAAAGGAATATATTTAGAACAGAAGGAACATTAATCCACATTTCAACATGGGGGAATATATAGTTTTCCACAGACTTGCCCACATTATCCACAGAACAACCCCATGGTTATCCACAGACTATCAACAAGAAAAAGAAATATTATGGATAATAATAAAAACTGATGGTTTATCTAGAATATTGGGTAATATAATATCAAATAGTATGAGTCTTAGACTTATATGAAAGGAGTTGGGTTTATGAATTTGAATTTTGCCGGAAAAAACGTGGAGGTAACTCAAGCTCTGAAGGATGTAACTGAAAAGAAACTAGGGAAACTAGAAAAGTATTTTCAGAGAGACATTGTGGGAAATGTTACGTTCAGTACAGAAAAAAATAGAAAAATAATTGAGGTTACCATAAACCTACCTGGAACAATTCTACGAGCTGAGGAATCAAGTGATGATATGTATGCATCAATTGATAGAACTGTGGATATCTTAGAAAGGCAAATTAGAAAGTATAAAACAAGATTACAAAAAAGATATCAAAACAACGAAACTATCAGATTTGAGAATGTAGTACCACTTCCAGTTTCAGACGAAAATGAAAAACCAACATTAGTAAAGAAAAAAAGATTTACACTAAAGCCAATGTCATCAGAAGAAGCTATTCTTCAGATGGAACTACTAAGACATAACTTCTTTGTTTATCAGGATGCTGAGACTGAGGATATATCGGTAGTATATAAAAGAAAAGATGGGAATTACGGGTTGATTCAACCAGAGATTTAAATATAGGTGCAGGATTGAAATCCTGCACTTTTTAAATTTAAAGACATAAGCAAAATACTTTCTATATTAGGGTATTTCTGCATATGTTTTTTTATTTGTGTTAAGATACAATTAATGATAAAATGTATGGAGATTTAGTAGTTGAAAGGAGATTCAAAAAATGGGTTTATTAGATAAGGTATTTGGAACCTATAGTGATAGAGAGCTTAAGAAGATTGCTCCCTTAGTTAATAAGGTTATGTCATACGATGAGAGCTATAAAACACTTACAGATCAACAATTAAAAGATAAGAGAAAAGAATTTAAAGATAGATATAAGGACGGAGAAACTCTGGATGAAATGCTTCCAGAGGCTTTTGCTGTTGTAAGAGAAGCAGCTTGGCGTGTACTAGGGATGAAGCATTTTAAGGTACAAATAGAAGGCGGTATAATACTTCATCATGGAAGAATATCAGAGATGAAGACAGGAGAAGGAAAGACCCTTGTTTCTACATTACCAGCATATTTAAATGCTATTACTGGAAAAGGGGTTCATATTGTTACGGTGAATGATTATCTGGCTAGTCGTGACAGACAATGGATGGGAAAGGTTTATGAATTCTTAGGACTAACAGTTGGATGTATAGTTCATGGAATTACTAATAAAGAAAGAAAAGAAGCATATAATTGCGATATTACTTATGGAACCAACAATGAATTTGGCTTTGATTATCTAAGAGATAACATGGTAATCTACAAAGAAGAAATGGTTCAAAGAAAATTATATTATGCCATAGTGGATGAGGTTGATAGTATTCTAGTGGATGAAGCTAGAACTCCACTTATTATTTCTGGCCAAGGTGATAAATCTACAAAGTTGTATGAAGTTGCAAATAGCTTTGTACAAAACCTTACTAGTAGAATAATGGACCCTAATGAAGATAAACAGGACCCATTTAACAGAGAAATTAAAGAAGAGACTGTAGACTTTTTAATAGATGAAAAGGCAAGAAGCGTTTCAATTACGGAAAAGGGAACTGCTAAGGCAGAAAGCTTCTTTGGAGTAGAAAACCTTGCAGATATAAGTAATATGGAGATTGCCCACCATATTAACCAGGCGCTTAAAGCAAAAGCTATAATGAAAAGAGATATAGACTATGTAGTTAAAGACGGAGAGGTAATTATAGTAGATGAATTTACAGGTCGTTTAATGTTTGGAAGAAGGTACAGTGATGGACTTCACCAGGCAATTGAGGCTAAGGAAAGACTAAATGTAAGAAGTGAATCAAAGACCTTAGCTACAATCACATTCCAAAACTACTTTAGAATGTATGAAAAATTATCTGGTATGACTGGTACAGCAAAGACTGAAGAAGATGAGTTCAGAGAAATTTATAACATGGATGTAGTGGAAATACCTACAAATAAGCCTGTTGTAAGAGAAGATCTAGCTGATAGCGTTTATAAGAACGAAGATGCTAAATTTAAAGCAGTTGTAAAGGAAATCAAGGAAAGACATGCTACTGGTCAGCCAATACTTGTAGGTACAATAACAATTGAAAAATCTGAAGAACTATCTAAGCTTTTAAAGAAAGAAGGAGTACCTCACGAAGTTCTAAATGCTAAGCAACATGAAAGAGAAGCGGAAATTGTTTCTCAGGCTGGTAGATTTGGAGCTGTAACCATTGCTACAAATATGGCTGGTCGTGGTACAGATATTGTTCTTGGTGGAAATCCTGAAAATATTGCTAAGCTGGAAATGAAGAAAAAAGGCTATCAGGATGAGGTATTATCTCTTGTAGACAGTTTCTTTGATGTGGATAATGAGGAAGTTATTGAAGCAAGAAAAGTATACAACTCTCTTATAGAAAAATACAAGATTGATACTGATAAAGAGCATGAGAGGGTTGTTGCAGCAGGTGGACTTCATATCATCGGTACTGAACGCCATGAATCCAGACGTATTGATAATCAGCTAAGAGGTAGAGCTGGCCGTCAGGGAGACCCAGGTAGCTCCAGATTCTATATTTCTCTAGAAGATGATCTAATGAGACTCTTTGCTGGAGATAGATTCAGATCTATGATTGATAGTTTGAATATGCCTGACGATGAGCCATTAGAGCATTCACTTCTAACTAAGACCATCGAAAATGCTCAGAAAAAGGTAGAGGGAAACAACTTTGGTATAAGAAAGCATGTATTAAAATATGATGATGTAATGAATAAACAAAGAGAAGTAATCTATGGAGAAAGAAGAAAAGTTCTGGAAGGTCAAAATCTAAAAGACCATATTGCTGAAATGGCAAAAAGCTTAGTAGATAGCAATATTGAAGTATATACAAGACAAAGTAAATCCGTTGAAGAATGGGACTTAGAAGGCTTGGAAGCTTTTGCTATAAAGCAGTTTGGATTAAAGAAGGGAATCTTATTATCAAAGGATAAAAATTCTCTTACAAAGGAAGGATTATCCCAGACAATTCTTCAAAAGGCAGAAGAAAGATATAAGGAAAAGGAAGCAGCATTTGGGGAAGAAAGATTTAGAGAAATTGAAAGAGTCGTCCTTCTTCAAGTAGTAGACAGAAAATGGATGGACCATATAGATGCAATGGACCAGTTGCGCCAAGGTATAGGCCTAAGAGCATATGGCCAGCAAGACCCTGTAATGGCATATCAAAAAGAAGGTTTTGATATGTTTGATGAGATGACAGAAACCATTTGGGAAGATACAGTAGGATTTTTATATCATGTAGAGAATCCAGAAAAGGTTCAAAGGGTAAGGGTAGCAGAACCAACTGCCACAAACCTTGAAGGGGACAATGTAAGTAAGACAGTAGTAAACAAAGAAAAGAAAATAGGCAGAAACGATCCATGTCCATGTGGAAGTGGAAAGAAGTATAAGAAATGCCATGGAGCAAACATGTAAAGATAGTGAATAACTAATAGTGAATAGTGAATAGTTGTAGGGTTGACCTTTGGTCGCCTGTCATTCTGAATGCAGTGAATAATCTCAGTTTAGACATAGCGATATACTAAAAAAATTATTAATTCTAATTTTAAATAGTTATTCACTATTCACCATTCACTATTCACTAAAAAAGGAAGTGATATTTTGGAAGATATTTATTTGGTTAGAGAAAATTTAAGAGACATTAAGCAGATGGTCACCGAGCTGGGTGTTTCTCTTTGACATCTCTGGACTTAAGGATAGGGTTGTTGATTTAGAGAAACTTACCTATGAAGAGGATTTCTGGAAGGATACTGAAAAGGCGCAAAAGGTTATGCAGGAAATCAAAAACTCCAATGGTGAAATTAAAGAATATGAGTCTTTAATTTGGGAAATTGAAGAAGTAGAAACCATGATTGAACTAGTAATGGAAGAAGAATCCTATGAAGACTACAAAGAGATTGAAAACATGATGAATGAAGTGGAAAAAAAGGCACAGGACTTCAAGCTTTCAGCTCTTTTAAATGGTGAATACGACAAAAATAATGCCATATTATCCATACATTCAGGGGCTGGAGGGCTTGAAGCCCAAGACTGGGCAGAAATGCTATTAAGAATGTATAGAAGATGGGCTGAATCCAAAGAGTATGGAGTAGAAACCCTGGACTTAATCTCAGATACAGAAGGTGGAATCAAATCTGTAACATTGCTGATTAAAGGATTCAATGCCTATGGATATCTAAAATCTGAGAAGGGTGTACACAGGCTTGTAAGGATATCTCCTTTTGATTCTGCTGGGAAAAGGCATACTTCCTTCGCCAGTATTGATGTATTCCCAGAGGTAAATGATGATATTGGAATAGAATTAAGTGAAAGGGACTTAAAAGTTGACACATACAGATCCTCTGGAGCTGGAGGACAACATGTTAATACAACAGATTCTGCCATAAGAATTACCCATATTCCTACAGGAATAGTGGTTTCGTGTCAGTCTGAAAGATCTCAACATATGAACAAGGCTACAGCTCTAAATATGTTAAAAGCTAAGCTGATTCAACTTAAGGAAGAAGAAAACAAAGAAAAAATAGAGGACCTTCAAGGAAATTATTCTCAAATTGGTTGGGGCTCTCAAATAAGGTCTTATGTATTCCATCCATATAGTATGGTTAAGGATCACCGTACAAGTGCTGAAATTGGTGATGTATATAGGGTAATGGATGGAGATTTGGATTTATTTATTAATGAGTATCTAAAGCAAAAAGCAGCTCAGTAAAGCTATGGAGTTAGGCAGGTTATTTACTTTTCCAAAAGAGTAAATAATCGTCTGACTCTAATTTTTTCTATGGAATATCTTTGTATAACTTATACAAAAAACATAGATAAAAATAAAAGGATTCTTGTGTAAATATATCGTAATAATTTTGTAATATTTTAGTAATAAAAGAAGGATTTTTTAAATTAATATAGAATATATCTTAGGGTGGTTTATTTTGGAAAGGAATGGAAATTTATGGACATATTAGGAAAACTTGTAGAAGAATTTAAATTAAAACCGAATCATGTAAAAAATGTGGTGGATTTATTGGATGAGGGAAACACTATCCCCTTTATCGCTAGATATAGAAAAGAACAAACAGGAGAAATGCAAGATAAAGTAATTCGTGAGCTATTTAACAGACTTACATATTTAAGAAACCTTGAAACTAGAAAAGAAGAAGTATTAAGACTAATAGACGAGCAAGGTAAATTAACTGAAGAACTTAGTAAGGAAATAACAAAATCTGAAACTCTTCAAAGAGTGGAAGATCTATATAGACCATACAAACAAAAGAGAAGAACAAGAGCTACTATTGCAAAGGAAAAGGGATTGGAAAGTCTTGCAGAAATTATACTAAAGCAGGAGATAAATGCCCAGGACTTCAATGCTCTTGTAATTAAATATATTGATGAAGAAAAAGGAGTTACTTCTGTTGAAGAAGCAATATCAGGAGCTTTGGATATAATTGCTGAAGTAGTTTCAGACAATCCTGATTACAGAGAGAAGATCAAGAGAATCGCACATCAAAAGGGGATATTGGTTTCTGAAGGTGTAGATAGGGAAGAAAAGACAGTATATGAAATGTATTATGATTATAAAGAGCCTATTAAATCAGTTGCAAACCATAGAGTCCTTGCTGTAAATCGAGGAGAAAAAGAGAAGAAACTAAAGATTAGCATTAATTTAGATGAAGACGAAATTATTAATTTTATTAAAATGGATATGATTACCAACGGTAAAGCCATTACTGCTAGCTATATAGAGAATGCAATTTTAGATGGTTATAAGAGATTATTATACCCCTCTGTAGAGAGGGAGATTAGAAACAATCTTACTGAAAGGGCAGAAGAGGATGCTATAAAGATATTTTCACTAAACTTACAGCCTCTTTTAATGCAACCTCCAATAAAAGGTAAAAATGTAATGGCAATAGACCCTGGGTTT
>CAZHLF010000122.1:3433-7383 GCA_964532845.1 uncultured Tissierella sp. | reverse complement strand
TAAATATGCTTATAAGAGTTTTTAAGAGACTTCACATTCCAAATACAATAATCGAATTAGTAGTTCTAATTTATAGATTTATATTTATTTTGATCCAAGAAGCTAATGAAATACATAATGGTCAAGAGTTAAAGTTTGGATATTTAAATGCTAGAAATAGTTTGAACTCCCTTGGATTGTTATTAAGAAGTCTCTTTGTGAGAGTATTACTGAGCTATAAAGATATGGTTGCAGTATTAGAATGTAAATTATATGATGGAGAATTTAAGACAGGTGATTAGATGATAGAGGTAGATTCATTAGAATATGAATATGAAGATGGGACCAAGGCCCTTAAAAATATAAATATAGATTTAGATAAAGGAAATGTAATAGGAATAATAGGGGCAAACGGCTCTGGGAAGTCTACCTTTTTCTTAAATGTATTAGGTATCCTTAAGCCGACAAGAGGGATAGTTAAATATAATAATAGGCCAATAAAATATGATAAAAAGTCCTTAAGGGATTATAGAAAAGAAGTAACCATGGTATTTCAGGACCCTGATAAGCAATTGTTCTACTCAAAGGTTTATGATGATGTAGCCTTTGCTTTAAGAAACCTTTCTACTTCTGAAGAAGTAATAAAAAATAAAGTAGAGACTACTTTGAACAAAGTAAGAGCATTAGACCTATTGGATAAACCAACACATTTTCTTAGCTATGGACAAAAGAAGAGAGTTGCCATTGGTGGAGCCCTTGTGATGGACTCTAAGGTTTTATTGTTGGACGAACCTACTTCAGGCCTTGATCCTGCTATGTCTAAGGAAATTAAAAGCATAATAAAGGAACTTGGAAATGAAAAAAAATTGATGGTCTCCAGTCATGATATGGATTTTATTTATGAAGTTTGTGATTACATTTATATATTCTCAAAGGGAGAAGTTATAGGAGAAGGGCTCCCACAAGAATTATTTTTAGAATCAAAACTATTAGAGGATGCAGGTTTGGACAAGCCTTGGCTTGTTAAAATTCATGAGTATTTCCATTTACCTCTTTTTAAGAACGAAGATGAATTAAAAGACATAAGGGACAAAGGGACAAGAATAGTGTCCCACAAAATAAATATTTAAAGGAGCAAAAATGAGAAAAGGAATAATAGTTACCAGTTTTGGTACAACTTACGAAAGAACTAGAAAACTTTGTATTGAATCAATTGAAAATAGAATAAGAGAAGAATTTTCAGATTCACTAGTCTTGAGAGCCTTTACCTCAAGAATGGTTATAGAGAGATTAAAGAAAAGGGATAATTACCAAGTCTATACACCCACTGAAAGTTTACTTAAGATGATGGAAAATGGAATAAAGGATATATTTATTCAGCCATTACTAATAATTGAAGGAATTGAATACGAGAAAATTTTAAAGGAAGCAAAAGATTTTATGCTTCAATATGACTGCAATATAAGCATTGGTAAACCATTATTGTCCTCCCATTTAGACTATGAAAAGGTAGTAGAAGGACTAGAATTAACTAGCAAGGAAGAGGCTGTTGTATATATGGGTCATGGTTCTGAGCATGAAGGGGATAAATCCTATGAAAAACTTCAGAGAACAATATGGGATCATGGATATAAAAATGTTCACATTGCAACAGTTGAAGGAGAAAAGACCATTGAAGATGTAGTTGAGGATTTAAAAAATAAAGAAATCAATAAGGTATTATTAAAGCCCTTTATGCTTGTTGCTGGAGATCACGCTACAAATGATATGGCTTCAGACGAAGAAGATTCATGGAAGAGTATTTTGAGAGGAAATAATATAGAAGTTGATATAGAGTTAAGAGGTTTAGGTGAGTATACCCCTATTCAGGATTTATTTTTAGAACATTTAAAGAATTTAATTTAGAAGGTGGTTAAATTATGTATATTAAAAATCCAATGGATATTGAAAATAAGAGCATGGATATTATAGATGAGGTAATGGGTGATACATTTTTTAGTGAAGAAGAAATGATAATTGCTAAGAGGATGATTCACACTACAGGGGACTTTGAATATAGAAAGATAATCACATTTGGGAATAACTTTATTGAAGAAGCAAAGGCTGCAATATCAAATGGTGGGAAGATATTTACAGATACTAAAATGGCTTATACAGGAATAAATAAACCAGCACTTCTTAAGGCGGGGTGTGAACTTAAGTGTTTTATTGATGATGAAAGAGTATTTAAAATGTCTAAGGAGCTAAATACTACTAGATCAGCTTGTGCAGTAGACTTAGCTGTAGAAGAAGGAATTGATATCTTTGTTATAGGAAATGCTCCAACAGCATTGTTTAGAATACTTGAGCTTGTAAAAGAAGGAAAGTTAAATCCTAAGTTTATAGTTGGGGTGCCAGTAGGCTTCGTTGGCGCAGCAGAATCTAAAGAATATCTTAGAGAATTCCATATCCCTCAAATATCAACTATAGGAAACAAAGGCGGCAGCAATGTTGCAGCTTCAATAATAAATGCTTTACTTTATATGGTAGTTGGAAGATGAGTCTAGATTTATATGTTATAAAGGAAGGCAAAAGCTTAAGATGTGGATATACAACAGGTAGCTGTGCCACAGCAGCAGCAAAGGCTGCTGCAATAATGCTTCAAACTGGTACGAAGATTAACTATGTAGAGATAGATACTCCCGCTAACATCAAACTAAAGTTAGAGGTTCATAATCCTATAATCGAGAAAGACTTTGCATCTTGCTCCATTATTAAAGATGCAGGAGATGACCCAGATAATACTGATGGAATCGAGATATTTGCAAGAGTTAATAAAAGAGAAGATGATAAAGTTACTATTGATGGTGGTCAGGGTATTGGAAGAATTACAAGAAAAGGTTTGTTTGGGGAAGTGGGAGAAGCAGCTATTAATCCTGTTCCAAGAGAGATGATTAAAAGTGAAGTATCAGAAGTTTTAAATAGTGGCTATGATGTTCTGGTATATGCTCCCCAAGGTGAAACAATTGCGAAAAAGACTTTTAATTCTTATATAGGCATTGAAGGCGGTATTTCCATTATAGGATCTAAAGGAATAGTTTATCCTATGAGCGAAGAAGCACTTTTAAAAACCATATATATGGAAATGGACATGAAAGAGCAATTATATGGGGATGACAATATAGTTTTAGTCCCTGGTAATTATGGAGAAAAAATATCCCAAAGTTTAGGCATAGGTGAACCAAGAGTTAAAATATCCAACTTCATTGGAGATAGTTTACTTTATGCATATAACAAAGGATTTAAGTCCATAACATTAATTGGACATATAGGTAAGTTTGCAAAGCTTTCTATCGGAGTATTTAATACTCACAGCAAGGCATGTGATGGAAGAATGGAAGCCTTTGTATATTATTTAGCTCTTATGGGTGCACCAATAGAGGTTCTTGAAAAAGTAAATAAAGCCATAACAGCAGAAGAAGGCTTAAATATTTGTATTGAAGAAGGCTATGGAAATATTGTAAGGCAGATGGAAAAAGGTGCAGAAGAAAGAATTAAAAGATATCTAAAGGATGAAGCTTATAAAGTTAAGGTAATTATTTATTCCATGGAAAGAGGTGTGGAATTTTGCTAACTGTAGCAGGGGTAGGTCCAGGAAATATTAAGTATATGACTATGGATGTTATAGATAAAATTAAGGATTCAAAAAATATCCTTGCCTTTGGAAGAGTAGGGGAGTCAATAAAATCTTTAAGAGAAGATTATATACAAGTAAGTAAGGTAGACGAAATTATCCATTATTTAAATGTAGAGAAGGATGCTCTTTTATTGGCATCAGGAGATCCTGACTTTTTTGGAATAGTTGAATACCTAAAAAGAAATAATGTACAAATCAAAGAAGTGTTACCTGGATTATCATCTTTTCAATATATGATGGCAAGATTAGAAAAATCTTGGCAAGATGCAAAGTTCATATCATTACATGGTAGAGA
>CAZHLF010000122.1:0-3423 GCA_964532845.1 uncultured Tissierella sp. | reverse complement strand
TCTTAGCACTATAGTTGATTATAAGCTAATCATAGCACTGATAGATAAAAATAACAGTCCTTCATATATATCAAGAGAGTTAAATAAACTGGGTTTAAAAGGTGTAATGAATATAGGATTTAATCTTTCATATGAGGACGAGAGGATAATAAAAATAAATATTGGTGAAGAAGTAGAGGATTATTCTTCCCTTGGGGTGGTGGTAATAGAAAATGAAATGGATTAGAGATGAGGAATTTATAAGAGGCAATATTCCTATGACTAAATTCAATGTAAGAATACTTACCATTGGACATTTAAGGATAGAAGAAGGTGATCGTTTCTTAGATATTGGTGCAGGAACTGGCTCAATATCTATTGAAGCAGCTCTTCATGGAGCAAAGGTTTGGGCCGTTGAAAGAGAAGAGAGTGGAATAGAACTGATTAATCAAAACTGTAATAAATTCAATACAGATTTAAACTTAATTAAGGGACAAGCACCTGAAGAGTTACCAGATACTAAGTTTAATAAGTGTTTTATAGGTGGAAGTGGCGGGAAGCTTGAAGAAATATTTTCCTACCTCCAAAGAAATTTAGAGACTAATGGAATTTTATGCGGAAATTTTATTACCTTAAATAATTTAACATTATTCTTAAACCTATTAAAACATTACAATTATAAAGACATTGAAACTCACCTTATCCAATGTTCAAATATGGGAAGAAACGGATTGATGAAGGGCGAAAATCCAATATATATAGTAAAAGGAGTGAAAGCAGTTGATTAGTTTTGTTGGAGCAGGACCAGGAAACGTAGACCTTATTACCATTAAGGGAAGAAGATTACTAGAAGAAGCTGATGTAGTGATATATGCAGGTAGTTTAGTTTCTAAAAACCATTTAGATTTCTGTAAAGAGAGGGCTCAATTACACAATAGTGCTTCCATGACATTGGAGGAAGTAGTTGATGTTATAGATAAGGCTGAAAAAAAGGGACTAAAGGTCGTTAGACTTCACACAGGAGACCCTACTATTTATGGGGCTATTAGAGAACAAATGGACAGATTAGATGAGCTAGGGGTTACTTATGAAGTAGTTCCAGGGGTTAGCTCATTTACCGCAGCTTGTTCTGCAATTAAGAAGGAATTTACTCTACCTGAGGTTAGCCAGACTGTAATACTTACAAGAATTGAAGGACGGACTCCAGTGCCTGAAGGAGAAGATCTAGAGGATTTAGCAAGACATAAGGCTTCAATGGCAATATTTTTATCTGCCCAAGAGATAGACCGTGTTGTAGAGAAGTTAGCTAAAGGTTATGGAACTTATGACACACCAGTTGCGGTAGTTTACAAAGCTACTTGGGAAGATCAAGAAATTGTACTTGGTACACTTAAAGATATTGCTGAGAAAATAAAGGGTAAGGGCATTAATAAAATGGCTCAAATATTAGTGGGGAAATTCATACAAGGAGATTATGAAAGATCAAAGCTTTATGATCCTTCATTTACACATAAATTTAGAGAGGCGACAAAATGAAACTAGCATGCCTTTCTTTTACTGAACGAGGATATGAATTAGGAGAGAATCTTGTTAACATTCCTAGTACGATTTATAGGATAGAGCACTTTTCTAATTCAAAAATCCCTGGATGTATAAAGCAACTCTTAAATAGCCATTGGGATGACTATGATGGATTTATATTTATAAGTGCTACTGGAATAGCTGTTAGAATGATCAATCCATTTATTAAATCTAAGCTTAATGATCCTGCAATTATAGTAATAGATGATTTTGGAAAGTATTCTATTTCCCTTTTGTCTGGCCATATTGGTGGCGCTAATAAAGTTGCAGAGAGGATTGCAGAATCTATATGTGCTATCCCTGTGATTACTACAGCATCTGACAATAGAGGTATAGAATCCATAGATATGTTTGCTCAAAACAACAATTATTATATGGAGGATATGGAATCTGTAACTCAAATAACATCTATGATGGTAAATGGCAGAAGAATTGGCCTATATACTGAGGATGAAATAATAATTGATTATGATAATATTGAACGAATTGATGATTTAGAGAATATTGATTTATCATTAGACGGCGCAATAATTGTGACTTCAAAGCATGATTTTGGAAAAATTAAGATTCCACATACAGTACTTAGACCAAAGTGCATTAATATTGGGATAGGTTGTAGGAAGGGAGTAGAAACAGATATTGTAATTCAAGCAATTAAGGCTTCTTTATTGGATAAAAACTTATCATTCCATAGTATTAAAGCTATGGGAACTGTTGAGGTAAAACAGTTTGAAGTTGGGATAATTAAAGCAGCAGTGGCTCTAAAGTGTCCACTTAAGATATTTTTGTTAGATGAAATAAGGCCTATAGAGGATCTCTTCGAAAAATCTAAGTTTGTAAAGGATACCATAGATGTATATTCGGTTTCTGAGCCTTGTGCATATCTGTTAGGTGGGGAACTAATTACTAGAAAAGCCAGATATAACGGAGTCACAATATCTATTAGTATGGAGAAATAATCGCAGTATAATTCACCAAGTTATATGCTCGCTTTGCTCACATAATTTGGGGGTTTATAGGGTTAGGTCATAAAGGAGGAGAATATGGCAAAATTATATGTAGTTGGAATAGGGCCAGGTGGCCGTGGAAATATGACTTTTAAAGCTGTAGAAGTAATAAGAAAATCTGATTTGATCGTTGGATATACCCCTTATATAGAATATCTTGGGGATCTTGTTGAAGGAAAGGAATTATATTCAACTGGTATGAAGGGTGAACTAGAAAGGTGTCAATATGCAATAGATAGGGTTAGAGAAGGGAAAACCACATCTATTATAAGTACTGGGGATGCTGGACTTTATGGAATGGCAGGTCCAATATTAGAGCTAGCTAGTGATATAGATGTAGAGATTATACCTGGAGTAACAGCAGCCTTTTCAGCAGCATCTGAACTTGGCTCACCCATAATGCATGATTATGCATCAATAAGTCTTAGTGACCTATTGACCCCTTGGGAAGTAATAGAGAAGAGATTGGAAAAAAGTGCTGAGGCTGATTTTGTTATTGCAATATATAATCCTAAATCCAGAGGAAGAAAGGACCACTTAAAAAGAGCTATAGAGATAATATCTAGTCATAGAAGTGGAAGAACTCCTGTTGGAATAGTAAGGAATTCAGGCAGACCAAATACAGAGATAAAAATTACTACATTAGAAGAATTGGACTATGAGTCTGTAGATATGCTATGTGTATTAATCGTTGGTAATTCTAATACTTATATAAGAGATGGGAAAGTAATTACACCGAGAGGATATGAAATAGTATGATTTGGATTATAGGAGGCACCACTGAAACAAGAGAGCTTGTGGATAGGCTTGGTGAATTCAATG
Organism: uncultured Tissierella sp.; assembly: GCA_964532845.1. GTDB lineage: Bacteria > Bacillota > Clostridia > Tissierellales > Tissierellaceae > Tissierella_B. Next base: position 34 of record CAZHLF010000122.1, on the reverse strand, counting down.
ACTATATTGTAACTATAGCAACAGAAGGTGGTAG
>CAZHLF010000121.1:0-7396 GCA_964532845.1 uncultured Tissierella sp. | reverse complement strand
GGTACATATCATAAATTAATAATTTAAAGGAGTCTTTTGACACCCTAATCCTATTAGAAATAAAAAAGATTAACCAAATTAACTATGGTTAACCCTTTTTTATCTAAACTAGTATTTTCTTTAAGAAATCCTGTGTTCTAGGATTCTGTGGATTGTTAAACAACTCATCAGGTGTACCTTGCTCAAGAATTCTTCCCTCATCCATAAATATTACTCTATCTCCTACTTCCTTAGCAAACCCCATTTCATGGGTTACAACTACCATGGTCATACCTTCTTTAGCTAAGGTTTTCATTACGTCAAGTACTTCTCCAACCATTTCTGGATCTAACGCTGATGTAGGCTCATCAAAAAGCATCACTTCCGGACTCATAGCTAAGGCTCTTACTATTGCTATTCTCTGCTTTTGTCCACCAGATAGCTTATTTGGATAGGTATTAGCTTTATCTTCAAGACCAACTCTCTTTAGAAGGTCCATAGCAATTTTCTCTGCATCCACCTTGCTTATCTTCTTAACTTTAATAGGTGATATTGTAATATTCTCTAATATAGTAAGATGTGGGAAGAGATTAAACTGTTGAAATACCATTCCCATCTTTTCTCTTTGTTTATTTATATCATTTGATTTGTCTATTATTGATTTTCCATCAAAAATAATATCTCCACTAGTAGGCTCCTCCAAAAGATTTAGACATCTTAAGAAGGTGCTTTTACCAGATCCACTAGGTCCTATGACAACTACAACCTCGCCTTTTTTAATGTTCTCATCAACGTCTTTTAAAACATGTAGTTTTCCGAAATATTTATTAAGCTTCACTACCTGGATCACTGGCTGCCAACCTCCTTTCAAATCTTCCTAAAATCTTAGATAAGGAGAATGTAATGGTAAAGTATATAATAGCTGCAAATACCAAAGGCATAAATGGTTTATATGTTATACCTCTTAGTGTATCTGTATTGTACATCAAATCTGGTACAGCCACTACTGATATAATAGCTGACTCTTTAATCAGTACTATGAACTCATTACCTAATGCTGGTAGAATATTTTTAAAAGCTTGTGGTATTATGATATATCTCATGCTCATTCCATGACCCATACCAAGTGATCTAGCTGCTTCCATCTGTCCTTTATCAATTGATTGTATCCCTGCTCTGATTATTTCAGATACATATGCAGCACTGTTTAATAGTACTGCCAAGGTTCCTAGGAAAATTCTAGAATCCGGCAAAGGCAAAATCATAGGCAAGCCATATCGAACTATATATAATTGTAGTAATAGAGGTGTTCCCCTTACTATTTCAATATAAACTGTAGCAATAGTACTAATTAACTTCTTGCTTGATAACCTCATTAAACACAATATTACTCCAACTAACGAACCGAAGATTACACCAAAAAATGAAATCTGTAAAGTTGTAATTGTACCATCTATATAATATGAGTAATATTTTGAAATAAACTCTATTGAATTTATTATTCCTTGAGGTATATTTGTTATCATATTAATGATATTTGTGAAAAATTCCAAATAATAAACCTCCTTGCTAAAATATAGGCAAAAGAGTTAGCTCTTTTGCCTAGATGTTATTTATTCTTATTCTTCTGCAAGCTTTGTTGCTTCTGCTATTAGCTCATTAATTGTTCCATCATCAATAAGCTTTTGTAATATCTCATCTAATTTAGCAAGTAACTCTTCGTTTCCTTTGTTTATTGCAACAGAAACTCCGTCTTCTTTACCTAAACTTATTTCCGCCATATACAGATTATCATTTTGTTGTACATAAGCTTTAGCAACTGGTTCAGCCAATAGAACAGCTTCTATCTTCTTGTTTTGAAGTTCTAGTACTAAATCGGTGATTTTACTTAGTCCAATATATTCAGATTTTGCAAATTTATCTAATGCAATTTCCTCTTGAATAGTAGTTTTTTGAGCTCCTATTGGTAGACCTACTAGTTCTTCAGGTCCCTTGTATTTGTCTTTGTCTTCAAGTCTAACTATCATTCTTTGTTCAGCTTCATAATAAGGAACTGAGAAATCAACAGTTTGTGCTCTTTCTTCGCTGGCTACCATACCTGCAATAACAAAATCTATATCGTTGGTAACAAGTGCAGGAAGAAGTCCATCAAACTTCATATCTACAATTTCTAATTCAACACCTAACTCTTCTGCAATTATCTTTGCAATTTCAATATCAAATCCTACAATTTCATCTTTTCCATCAATTAATTTGTGGAATTCATATGGTGGATAGTCTGCAGCTGTACCTAATACAATCTTTCCTGCTTTTTGGATCTCTCCTAATTTACCCTCCGCAGATGGAGTTCCACCAGGTGCTGGCGCTTCAGTTTTTGCACAAGCTCCAAATACCATTAACATACTAACTACTAATAAACCGATAACAATTTTCTTTAACATTTTTATTCCTCCTATTATTTTAAAATAAGTTTAGGCTTTGATGAAACTGCTTGCAGTTTCTACGTTCGGCCGCAACGAGACGAGTAATTAACTAACAATACTTGTTTGGCCTAAGCTGCTAACGTTGCCTAAAGATATGGGAGACAAAATAGTCTCGTTATAATAGTGAGAAACTCCTTAGACCTTCGGAAATCTTTCCCGCATTACTGGAGATAGAATTCCACTGGCTCTTGACATTACTTTGCAAGATTAAGACCTCCTTTGGTTTAATTTAGCTCTTTAAAGTATATTGCCTAAATTAAATATAATAGACATATTATATTCCCTTAGGTAAAATTATGCAACTCTTTTTTTAAGGAATTACTCAAATAATACACTTGATTTCCAAGGTACCAACAGTTCCCTAAGGACTGCTATATTTCTGTTTTCTTTATCTAACCAAATCATTTCATCTTTTCTTGGAATAATAACCGGCATCCTATCGTGAATATGCACCATAGACTCATTGGCTTCGGTAGTTAGAATTGTAAATGCTTCGTATTTTTTACCTTCTTTGTCAAAGAAACTATTATATAGTCCTGCTATAGAGAATATCTCTTCTTCCCTTATTCTAATTCTTCGTTTAACTTTTTTATCCTCAACCTTTTCCCATTCAAAGAAGCTAGTAGCAGGTATGATACACCTCCTGTTTAAAAATGACTCCTTGAATGTTGGCTTTACATCCACAGTCTCAGCCCTAGCATTGATTAATGGGCTTTTAGCATAACTAGGCATAAAACCCCACTTTAGATAATCAATATTCAAATTTTCCCTTTGTCTTACTATAGGCACAGTATTTGTTGGAAATATTTCAGATTTGGCATTAAAGTTGCTTTCCAATATTATAGCCTTATATCTTTCAATTAGCAGATCTATATCAGCTTCTAGTGCATATCTCCCACACATTTTATCACCCTTTACTTCTTAATATGGTCTATTCTTTACATCCTTAATCATCTTTGCAAGCTTCAGGCTTTGCTTTTTATACTCCTGCTGAGATTTGGTATTGTTTTTTCTTTCAATGAATCTAGCTTCCTTTAGAAGTTTATTATAGCTATTTAGTCTTTCTACTGATATTTTTCCGTCCTGAATTGCAGCTCTTACTGCACATCCAGGCTCGTTCTCATGTTTACAGTCATTAAATTTACACCTATCTGATATCTCCATAATATCCATAAAGGAACTTTCAATTCCTTCAGTATTATCCAGCAATTGAATTTCTCTCATTCCAGGAGTATCAATTACAATACCTTTATCCTTTATAACTATCAATTCTCTATGGGTAGTAGTATGTCTTCCTTTAGAATCATCTTCTCGTATTCCACCAGTTTGCATCCTTTCTTCACCAAGGATATAATTTATAAGGGTAGATTTACCTACACCTGAGGAACCTATAAAACCTATAGTCTGACCTGGTTTTAGATAACCTTCGACTACTTCCATTCCCTCTCCCGTAATAGAGCTAACATAAAGAACATCAATACCAATTGCTATTTCTTCTATTTCCGCTCTCATTGTTATAATATCTTCCGATAAATCTATTTTAGTAAGAATAACTACAGGTGTTGCTCCACTATTCCAACCAATAGTAATATATCTTTCTAGTCTTCTTGGATTGAAGTCTTTGTTAACAGCCATACATATAAACAATGTATCTATATTAGATGCAATGATTTGTTCATCGGTTTTTAATCCAGCTACTTTTCTTGAGACATAACTTTTTCTTGGAAGTACCCTTAAAATAATTGCATCCCCATTCTCATTAGTAGCTCTATCCATTACAACCCAATCCCCCACTGCTGGAAAATCACTAGTATCCCTCGCTGAGGAGATGAATTTACCCACCACCTTAGCGAGTATGTCACCTTCTTCAGATGCCACCCTATATAATCCTTTATATTCAGCTATTACCCTTCCTAAATATCCTTCCTCCGTACCTGATTCAAAATCCCTATACATTTCTTCTTTTAATCCTAATTCAAATAGTCTATTCAATCTTTATCCTCCCAATAATTTTTAGTATTACCAGGGAAAATAAAATGCTCCCAAAGGGAGCATCTAATAACTAACAACTTGTAAATGGTCACAAATTAATCAAGTTAAAAACAATGCCCTGGTAGTTAATACTCCCAGGGCATAGCATATTAAATAGATCTAATATTATACAATAATTAGAACTTCTTGCTCCCGAGTAGTATTATATGAGTTTTTCTTAATACAATCTCTATTGTCCTTTTCATAAAACACCACTCCTTCCGTTTTTTCTAAGTATAAGATACCATATTAGTTCATTCTAGTCAATAAGATTAGTTACCTATATCAAAATGAGAAAAGGGGACGGTTCCCTTTTCTCATTTAAGGACTTTATTCCAATCCAGACATTACATCTTCCATTAGCTCAGCTTTTAATGCATCTGAAGGGATCTCAAAATCTTTAGCTTCATTTATGTTAAAAACATTCATTTCCATGGTCATTTTCATAGAATTTAACATTTGTAATTCTTCTGCTGGGATTTCAAAACCTTCAGCCATTGAAGCCATCAAGGATTTTATTATGTCGCTTAAATCCATTTCATATCTTGCTATTTCTCCAGTTGCTTCATCTATATATACTACAAATACAATATCTTCTAAGTTTTGTAGCATTTCTACTGCCATTAAATCATCTGCACTTCCTGATGAGGAAAGCATATTTACATATTCACCCATAATTTGATTATATGCTTCAAATGATGTTGTATTTTCAAATTTTTGTAATGTTCTTCCTAAGTCGTCACTATAATTTCCTAAATACTTCACATTTTTTATTGAATTTTCATAAAGCTCTTTGCTTTTTTCTTTATCCATTAACTCAGAGATTGAAGGCATTTCCTGTTCTGATTTCATCCAAGTAAGCTTTTGATTTTGATCATACATACCCATGTATGTGGTTGCTTTATCATCCTTAAGAGTCATATACATTTGCATTAATGGCTGGTTAATTTTCATCATACCCATATCAATAACCATATCTGCCTCTACCTTTATCTTCATTGGGTCCATGAAAGCAGTGGATTTCATGTTCATTAGCATATTCATCATACTCATTGTACCATCATCATTTGGCATAGGCATATTTAGATTCATCACCATATTCATATCATAATTTTTCCATTCAAGGATCTTAGTATATGAATCAAGGAGAGCTTTTCTAGCATCCATTGGAGTCTTAGTAATTACAACTGTCTTAGCGAATCTGTCCCATTCTACATCTGAACCAAAAGCTTCAACTACAGCTCTAATAGGTAGAAATGTTCTATCATCTTTTATTACTGAGGATGTATCAATAGCTACTTGTGTTCCATTTATAAAAATATAGTTTTGTCCAAGCGGAACCTCTACTGTTGTTTCTCCCATCTTAACCATGGCTGTTCTAGTATCATTGTTCCAGTTTACCTCTGCACCAAATGACTCCATAGTCACTCTTAATGGCACTAAAGTTCTGTCATTGTTATCAATAAATGGTACACCTGTATCAGAAGTAAATGCAACAGGTACTGAATCAATTCTTATATTAATCTCGCCTTAAGCAAATGAAGCCTGTGATATCATAAGCATTGATAATATTAAAGCTAAAATAAGTAAAGATTTTTTCATTATAATTCCCCCTATGTAATTAATCATTTTATATACTATTACCCAATAAAAGGTAATATGATAACATTTTAACTAAATTTACTTAAAAAATATCCCAACTATTATAGGAATCGTAAGCATAGATAAAAGAGTACTAGTAACAACAAATATTGTTGTATATTCTCTCTCTTTATTAAATCTATCAGCAAAGATTGAAGCTAAAGTAGCTGCAGGTAATGCAGTTTGAAACACGATGGCATTTGCAACAGTAGACGTATTTCCTATTGCTCTAAAAAACAGAATAATTATCAATGGTAGAAGAATAAGCTTTATGATTAATCCATAGAATAATGTCCAGTCTCCTAAATAATCCTTAAGCTTAACTTGCCCCAGTATAAATCCTATGGACATCATAGATAGTGGAGTAGTCATACTACCTATCAACTTAATACTATTTTGAATATTTGAAGGAACTGGTATTGAAAAGAACATTACTGCAATTCCTATAAAAACTGCTACTATAACAGGATTCTTAAAAACCTCAAAAATTTGTTTCCAAAATTTATCCCCCTTATCAAATCCCTTATATAGCATCATTCCATATGTAAATACAAATAAGTTGAAAAACATGGAATATGCTGCACCATAGATAACTCCCTCTGAACCATATATAGCATTAAGTATAGGGATTCCAATAAAGCCTGTATTAGTGAATATATTGCAGAATATAAAGGCATTTTTCTTATTTCCCTTGATGCCTAAAGCTAGAATGTTAGATGCAACAAATACCAAGAAAAGGGCCACTATGCTATATAAAAATGCCATCTTTACGTTATCCATCATATTATCTTCAAATGTCGTCATGAAGGAGGATAATATAAGCATTGGAAGTGATATTTTGACTAAGATATTATTAATCCCTCTATTCACCTCATTAGTTATTATTCCCATTCTATATGAAAAGACCCCTACCATCATAATTAAGAACAATGAAACTACTGAATTGGTTACAATTTCTCTCATACTATTCCCCCTTAGTTACTTAAAGATTGATACCCATTGATATCCTAATCTAACAAAAACAGAGTAGAAATCATATCCATTTCTCTACTCTGCATTTATACTCTTAATTATTTATTTATCTGTCTAAAACCTTTTTTAGGAACATTCCAGTATAGGAATCTTTGTTTTGCGCCACTTCTTCAGGCGTTCCAACTGCTACTACTGTACCACCTTTGTCTCCACCTTCAGGCCCTAAATCAATAATGTGATCAGCCGTCTTAATAACATCAAGATTATGTTCAATGACTACTACTGTATTA
>CAZHLF010000120.1:0-7413 GCA_964532845.1 uncultured Tissierella sp. | reverse complement strand
TTTACATTGTTTAATTAATTACTAATATTATTATACCATATTTATGACTTTATGTAACAATTTGCAGTTTCTATTTTAGGTTCTATAGATATTTGTTAATTCAACCTCAATACTTGAATTATTAATTAATCTATGAATTTTCGGTTGTTGAAGTAACTCCTCCTAAATGATACAATTATGTCAAGGATGGTGATTATATGAGTATTGATTTAAGGAGTAAATTTTTTGGACCAAGCCAGGAGGAGGTTTGGAGAAAGTTTGCCGAGGAAATTGATGGGTACTACGAACATGGAGCTATTTTTGAAACTAAGAAGATAATTTCTAAGTACGAACCTTGGATGATAACAATAGATACCTCCTCAAAATCAATAGGAAATATATACACTACATATACTAGATTTACAGCGAACTTTAGAAATAGTGAAGGTTTTGATATTGAAGTATATAAAAGAGATGTTTTCCAAAACATAGGAATAGGTCTTGGAATGCAGGATATCAATATAGGATTTAGTGATTTTGATGAAGCATTTGTAATTAAGGGAAATAATGAAGACAAAATAAAAGAACTATTCTCCAGCGAAAAAATTCGAGAACTTTTAATGAATCAACCAAATGTACATATTGAAGTCAATGAAAAAGGCTGGTTTGGAACTAAAAATCCTGTAGACCAGCTTCTTCTTGAAACTGAAAAAGTAGTAAAGGATATTGATAGGCTCAAGGAGCTTTATATGCTCTTTATTCTGCTACTTAATAAATTATCTCTTATGGAGCCTGAAGAGATAGAAGAAGTAGTGGAGTTAGTTGAATAGATTAAAACCTCTGAAATTATGGTATATTCATTGATAATAACATTAATTTTAGCCTTAAGAAATGAGGAGATAGTTTGAAAATAGGATATGCCTGTCTAACTATAGGTGTACAGAATGCAGATTTTAAGAGTGTTACAATGAAAAATGCAACCAGAGAAAATCTGATAAAAATAATAACTCACAATTTAACTTCCCTGGAAAGGATAATTGATTATAATATAAAAAATAATATCCAGCTTTTTAGAATAAGCTCTGACTTAATCCCATTTGGATCTAGTCCAGTAAATGACTTAGAATGGTGGGAAATATTCCGTGATGAGTTTTCTTCCATCGGAAGGAAGATTAAAGATTCTAATATGAGAGTATCTATGCATCCAGGACAATATACAGTGCTAAACTCTCTAGATAATGATGTAGTTTTTAGAGCTATAGAGGATCTAAACTATCACAACAGAATTCTTAAAAGCCTGGGAACAAGCAGTGAAAGTAAAATAATACTCCATATAGGAGGAGTATATAATGATAGAGAAAATGCCATGGGGAGATTTATCCAAAATTATAATCTCTTATCAGATGAAATAAAGATGAGATTGGTCATAGAAAACGACGATAAATCCTATAACATAGGTGAAGTATTAGATATTGGCCATCATTTAAATATCCCTGTTGTATATGACAATCTCCATAATCAGGTCCTCTCCTTTGATGAATCAAAGGATGATCTCTATTGGATAAGTGAAGCAAATAAAACCTGGAAGAAGGAAGATGGAGCTCAGAAGATACATTATTCCCAGCAGGATAAGGACAAAAGACCAGGTTCTCATTCTAGAACAATCGATCTAGCTGAATTTATACAATTTACCACTGGTCTCCATAAAGACATAGATATAATGCTGGAGGTTAAAGATAAAAATCTCTCTTGTGTCAAATGTATAAATGGAATAACTGAAAATCCAGCCATAAAAAATATGGAAGGGGAATGGAGTAAATACAAATACAATGTACTGGAACACTCTAATTCACATTATAATAAGATTCGTCAGCTTCTTAAAGATAAGGAAAATTATCCTGTAGTGGAATTTTACTCAATTTTAGATGAAGCATTAAATATAGAATCAACTACAGGAAGTATAGTAAATGGAGCCCTTCATGTATGGGGATATTTTAAAGTTCATGCAACAGAAGCTGAGAAAAATAAATGGCTCAAACTTGTAGATAACTATGAAAAGGGTAGTAAGACCATCAACAATTTAAAAAGCTTCTTGTGGAAGATGAGCGAAAAGTACAAAGAAGAATATCTCTTAAACTCATATTATTTCTATATGTAAATAATGCCCTTAAAGATTACACTTTTAAGGGCACTTCTTTATGCACAAATCTCTCCATCTACATCATCACTTTCTTCTGCTCTATCTTTTATTACTTCATCCTGAATTGATAGTATCTTTACAGGACATGCTACAACACAGGTTGAACACTTAATACAATTGATATCATCAAATTGATTATCTTCATTAAACTCCTTATAAGGTGCTAACTGGAATGGACACACCTTCTCACACTTTCCACAGGATTTGCACATGTCCATACTTTCTATTGTAACTTTCTGATTGGTTTTCTTGGCAATTCCTATCTTGTCTCCTGCAAAGTATGACATCTTTTGCATAGTTCCCATAGGACAAAACTGACACCAGGTCCTTGGAGTAACAAATACTGCAAGGAGTCCTCCAACTACCATAACCATAAGATATGTATTGGAAAATACAAATCCTACTTTATCAAGAAAATCAAAAGTCCCCCAAAATGATGCTATTTTTAAGATCTTGTTTGTAAAATTCCACATAAAGAAAATTAAAAATCCAGTAATAAATGTTTTGGATTTAAAAAATGCAGGGATCTTTTTATTCTTACTAATAGGCAGCAATGAATCAAATAAGCTTCCATGAGGACAAATATTTCCACACCAGTATCTTCCTTTAAAGAAAGAAGTAGCAACAAGACCTGCCATTATAAGTACAACTACTAACCCAAGCTTAGGCTCCCATCTTCCACCTATAGCAACTAATACCGTAATCATCCACCCATACTTTCTTAAAGGGGTGAACATTCGATTTGTTTTTAAATAATAATTCTTCATTTATACCTCCCATTATGTTTTGCAAGCTGCATACCCCCAAGGGGTACTTTTCTAGTATAATGGGATTGAAAGTATAAGTCAAGAGTTAAGGAAAATGATAACGTTTTTAATTTACTCCGTCTTTTGATAAGCTATTCTCTCGCTTCCGTCTTCTACATAAATTATTCCGCATCTCTTAAAGCCCTTCTTTTCCAGTAGCTTTTGCATAGGTATATTGTCCTTATGTGTGTCAATTTTTACATTTGGTAACCTTTCATAGCACCATTCCAAAAGAAAAGATCCAACTCCCCTAGTCCCCTTTGCTGCTGCTACTCTATGAACAACTCCAAAAGGTTTATCATTGAGCCACTGACCATGAAATATCTCCTTGTAATTTGGCTCCTCCCCTATCTTATAGAAAAATGTGCCAACAATATCACCATCTCTAAGACATACATAACTATGACCATTTTCTATATCATGAAGAATCACAGATTTATTAGGATTACCATCCCCCCATTGAGTGGGATTTCCCATTTCCTTCATAAAGGCTCTGGCATCTTGGAAAATTTCCATTATTTTATCTATATCTTCAAAAGTACTTTTTCTAATTATCATATTATTCATATAGAGTCGTCCTTTCATTTTCACTTCCTAAATCTAATCTTACTACTAAATATTCCCGAAATCATAACCTAACTATATATTAGTTCCAGTAACTTAATTTTAGAAACATATTTAGAATTTTCATAATTTCCTTTAAGTCTACCTCTCTTAAGATATTATAATTTTTACCATAAATTCCTCTAGATTCGAGACTCCACAAAAATGACTTTGTATTTGGATACTCGTCTATTGATTCTTTTGCATAATACACAAAATCTTCAATTTCTCTATATTTAAAACTATCTTTCTCTTTTTCCCTTTTATACATTTCTATATCGACTAGGAGTTTAAATGGTTCCATTATTTTATATCTGTAGTTATCTATATTATGAGGTTGAAAATCTTTTATATAATTTTCATAGCTTTCACATACAATCCTATACATAATACATCTCCTTAAATGTTTTTAACTTTTTAATGAATTCCATTTTTTTTGCTTTCAAAAAGGTCATCTCTTGTCAAAACTTCTTCTATTATTGATTCTATTTTATTCATATCAGCACTTAATATAAGCTTATTAATATCTTCAATATCTTTATCCTCAAGCCTAATTACCTTACTCACTATGATATCTTCAACAGATAATATATAAATATTTAAATACGTAAATTGATCTAGTTTAACAGCTCTATCTTTGTAAAATGGCGATAAAATAGTACTATTGTATTCTAACATGTCAAAATCCCTTAGATGTATGAACACCTTCCCTAGTCTAGATGAATATTCTAAATCAACAAAATCAAAATCTCTTGTTGATCTATCAGTATATCCACCTAAAATACAAGCAGATCCACCTAAGAAATATATATCGAAGGGCCCGATTTCAAATACCTTTGCGACTTGTTCCATTTCAAATATTCTATCTTCTAATTGTTTCTTTAAGTCCATTTTTATCACCTTTATTTAATGTTCAATTTTTAGAATTTTATTCAAATAACTTAAACAAATAATTGAAAATTCAATCATTCCTATTATATCATATCATTCTTACCCATTTCACACAATTGTTACGACTTAGTATTTTCTCTTTGTTATATCTCTTAATAATAGGGTAAATTTAAATCCCTGAACAAGGTGTTCAGGGACTAATTACTAAATATTATTTATATAACAAATTATCCGATTTACTTCATCAAATCCCATATTTACATAAAAGTCGGGACATGTCTCATTATTTAGCCCTAAATCTGCGCCAACTTGGTAACATTTCTTGGACTTAACCCATTGAACACCAGCATTATATAAAGCCTTTGCTACACCCATCTTCCTAAATTCCGGCTTGACATAGATTCCTTCCACATAACCAACGGGAGAAGAATTAGCTCCCTCTACAAATCCTTTTCTTATGGCTAAATGAATGAAGCCTATATAGTCCTCATCAGATTTTGCCAGATAGACCCTATTAAGTAGATGTCCAATGATGTATTCAAAATCACTTTGTAAAGAATCATACTCATTATTTGGCCATAGAGCTACTCCTAGTTCAGTTAGTTTATCTAAATTCTCATTTGATGCTCTAATAATTTCTATCATAGTCTCCTCCTTTGTTTTTCTATTAGTATGAGACTATTTAATTCTTTAATATATTTATGGAATCTCTATCATTATCCAAAACTAGTTCTGCTATAGTCCTAGCTTCATTATCCAAAGTTCCACGAAGCAGCTTTTCAGCCATGTTTATACCTTGTGTCTCCCCTTCAATAGCTTTTTCTATAACTTCATCCGTATCCTTAAAATCTAACTTCATATTAAGCATAAGTTCAGCCATCTTACCCTTCATACCTAGGTTTTCATCAGGCTGCCCTCCAATATTTTGAATATGATCTGCCAATAGAGCTATATTGTCCCTATGCTTAGTCTGAACCTTTTGAAATACTCCCTTAGTCTTTCCATCCTCTATCTTAGATATGAAATTATTGAAGCTTTCTACTGCCATATATTCGCCCTGTAAAAGCTCATTTAATGAATTTATTGTCTCAGATTTTCTTTTCAATTAACTCATCTCCTCTATAATTATGTTCTTAATTTTCCATAATTACAGAAATTAATTCATTGAATATTACCTAATCCAAATCCAATCCGTTTAACAAATCTCTAAGTTCCTTTATCTCATCTTTGGTGAATGTAAGACCCTTCCCCATTCTTACATGCTCTGGATCCCATTCTCTTATATCATATTTAGGTGCATAATCATTCCAGGATACCAAATTTAATTCTTTTGTCCATCCCTTAGAAGTTTCTGCTATCCCTATGTGATAGGATAGTTGTCGTAGAGAAAAATATGTTATACAATAAATATACGACAATAACCTAAGGAGAATGATTATGTCTGCAACTAAAAAGAAAACAAGTTATACTAGAGAATTCAAATCCTCAGTACTCAAAAGACTCGAAGAACCTACAAAGGATACCATTACAAGTCTTTCTGATGAATTAGGAGTCCCTAAAACTACCATATATCAATGGATAAAGAAAGAAGAAACTGATAAAAGTAAAACCACAATTAATCATAAACCCACCAATAAGTGGACTTCAGAAGATAAATTTCATGTGGTACTTGAAACCTCAAGCCTTACAGAAACAGAACTAGGTGAATACTGTAGAAGAAAAGGCATATATGTTGACGAAGTAAAGGCTTGGAGAGATCAATGCCTTAAGGCTAATCAAGCAACAGTAGAAGACCCCAAAGAATTAAAAGAATCCTTAAAGGCTGAAAAAGAGCTAAATAAGAAGCTTGAAAAAGAACTTAGGATAAAAGAAAAAGCATTAGCAGAAACGGCCGCATTACTAGTCTTAAGAAAAAAAGCAAACGCGATTTGGGGGGACCCCGAGGAAGAATGATCAGTGACTCAGATCGCGTAACAGCAATAGAGCTGATCGATGAAGCTAGAGCTAATGGTTGCAGATTAAAACCAGCTTGTGATGAACTAAATATAAGTGTTCGTACCTATGAAAGATGGACCAAAGATGGAGAAGTAAAAAAGGATCAAAGGCCCCTAATACAAAGACCTACTCCCCAAAACAAACTAACTCCAGAGGAACGCGAAGAAGTAATTAAAACAGTAAATAGCCCTGAGTATGCAGACTTAGCCCCATCGCAAATAGTTCCCAAACTAGCAGACGAAGGTAGATATATAGCATCAGAAACAACAATCTATAAAATCTTAAAAGAAGAAAATTTGAATACCCACAGAGGAAGAACTAGTCCTCCAGTAAAAAGAGAGCCACCAACACATATAGCTACAGCTCCAAATCAAGTGTGGACTTGGGATATAACCTGGTTAAATGCAGATATCAAGGACCAGTATTACAAACTTTATTTAATCATAGATATGTTCAGCAGACTAATCGTAGGCTATGAAGTATGGGAAGATGAAAAGGCTGAACATGCTGAATACCTAATAAGAAAGGCTACACTATCACAGGGAATAGCAGGTAAGCCATTAGTACTACATTCAGATAATGGCAGTCCCATGAAAGCAGCAACATTTCAAGCAACCCTAGAAAAACTAGGAGTACAGAGTTCCTTTTCAAGACCAAGAGTAAGCAATGATAATCCTTATTCGGAGGCACTCTTTAAAACGATGAAATACAGACCAAAGTATCCATTTAAAGGCTTTAAGAGCCTAGAAGATGCAAGAAAATGGGTAGAGAAATTTGTAAAATGGTATAACAAAGATCATTTACACAGTGGAATCAAGTTTTTATCACCTTACCAAAGGCATAACGGTTTAGATAAAGAGATAATGGCAAAACGTAAAGAAACCTATGAAAAAGCTAGAGCAAAGCATCCAGAACGATGGTCAAAGAACACTAGAAACT
>CAZHLF010000119.1:5649-7428 GCA_964532845.1 uncultured Tissierella sp. | reverse complement strand
TCATTATTCCTCCTATTATTTAATTTTCTTAAAAATAATAGTTGGAACCTCCTTAGAACATTAGAGATCTTCTTATTTGATATTATGAATGATTGGTATTGATTATTTAAATATTTTTTCAAGTTAAAGACCTCCTTTTGAATGATTATTTTCACTAATTATATTCTCATTTTTCTAAAAATGCAATATAATTTTTAAAATATTTTTTATCAGGGTAGAGTGATGATGTGAGAAGTAAGACAGGGGACGTTTCATTTGTCTTAAAGGCAAATGAAACGTCCCCTTGTCAGCATTGCATTGAATTAAGTGGGACAAAACTCCTGTCCCTTTGTCCCTATTCTTCTGGGATAGTAAGTAAAATCGAAATAATTGCTGCCATAATCATGAATAGATTAAAAAGCAAGGCTATAATAGCTGCATAACGAATGGAAATATTGTCTGTTCTTCCCCAGAAAATCCCTTCTGTAAAAGTTACTTCTTCCATACTTAATTCTGTAAACAATGCTGCAGAAATGGCTATCCCAAAGGCAGCTCCTATGGCAGATGCCATCCTATAAATGCCCGATGCTGTACCTGCCTTTTCTTGTGGGACTGAGGTTAATGCTGCATCAGCTGATGGGGTTGCGTAAAGTCCCAAGCCTACTCCAAAGAAAGTAAAACCAATTGTTGCAACTACCATGTATTGATATGCCATAATAAAGGTAAATGTCATCATTAAAATTCCTACACCTGTAATAATACAACCTAAAACCATTGGTTTACGTGGACCCCACCTTTGTAGTAGTTTCTCCCCTAATTTAATTGCAACTAAAATTCCAACTACATAGCCTATGGTTAAAAGTCCAGCCTGAAAAGAATTGGAGCCAGCCCCTTGTTGTACTAATGATAAAGCAACAATTAATGCTCCTGCTGTGCCATTGACAAATAAGTTAGAAATAGTTGATCCCTTGTATGTTTTATTATTAAATAATTTAAAATCTATAAAACCATCTGCTTTGTTTTTTTCAATCTGAAAAAAGATGAAAAATATAAAAACTGACAATGCTGCAAGCACTAAAGTTAAAGGACTAAACCAGCCAAAGTTACCTCCTTGGCTAATTACAACATTAATTAAAATCATTCCAATCATAAAGATGAAAATTCCAACTAGATCAAATCCCTGTTTATCCTTATTAGGTGGATTTTTACTTTCTGGAACTCCAGTAATTAAGAAAAAGCTTGTTATTGCAATCAGAATACAAATCCAGTAAATCCAGCGCCAACCAAGGGTAGATGCTAGTATTCCTCCAAATATGGAACTAAGAGCACTTCCACCCCAAGAGCCAATAGAGTAAATACTTACAGCCCTTTGACGTGCACTACCTTCAAAATAAGTTTTTATTAAAGCCAAAGCATTGGGCAAAATGCAGGCAGATGAAAGTCCTTGAATAGCACGTCCTGCTATTAAAAATACTGCAGAACCTTTTGGCGAAATACCAATTAAAAATGAGCCTATTATACTTAAAAACAGGCCAATCTTTGTGAGTTTAAGACGCCCAAATCTATCACCTAAGCCACCAATTGCTACTATAAAAATACCAGAGGATAGAGCTGCGGCACTTACAGCAATGTTGCTTGAACTTACATCAATTCCTAAATCCAAACGAATAGTTGTTGCATTGTTCAATATGGTTTGAGCAAATAAGCCAAAGGTGATAACAGCCAAAAATAGCCCCAGGAGTAATTTGCTATCACCTTGATATGATGAAGCTGATACATTTTCTCTCTTCATTTAATAAT
>CAZHLF010000119.1:0-5549 GCA_964532845.1 uncultured Tissierella sp. | reverse complement strand
TTGCTATCACCTTGATATGATGAAGCTGATACATTTTCTCTCTTCATTTAATAATACCTCCTCAGGAGTTTTAAGACATGGGGACGTTTCACTTGTCTGTGTGAACTAAAGACAGATGAAACGTCCCCTTGTCTGCCCTTGTCTGGGACAAAACTCCTGTCCCTCTGTCCCTATACTCTGTCCCTACAATACTGTTATTGCTCCCATTAATCCGAACTCTTTTTTGTCTCTTCTATAGGAATGTAGAAGATCATCATTTTCCACAGTAGATAAATCGACAATAAATAAGTTTTCTTCTTTTATTCCTTTCTCTAAAAGTACCCTTTTATTTGTAGTATGGAGGTCGATTAGGAACTTAATATTATTTTTTTGTCGAATAATATCTTGGTGAAAGTCGAATACTTCTTTGAATTGATTCATAACATCTGCTTCTACTTCAAAGTCATCAAAACCGATATTTGGTCCTAATATGGCAATTATGTCTTCCGGCTTTGAGTTGTATTTTTCCTTTAATATATCCACTCCACGGGCTCCTATTCTTTGCAAGGTGCCTTTCCAGCCGGAGTGAATATTGGCCTGGACTTGTCTCACTGGATCAAAGAGGATTATTGGTGTGCAATCAGCAAATCTAGTAATCAAAGCTATATCCTTTAAATCAGTAATTAGGCCATCTGTATCGTAGAATACATTACCTGTATCATAAAATGTTCCTTGACCAATATCTGTGATACACTGTATATTCCCTCCATGCACTTGATACCCTGAATATCTTTCTATGGGATTAACACCCATAAATTGAAATATCTTATGGAAATTTCTATTTATATCTTCTATATCATCATTAGTCTTTAGACCTATGTCCATATCAATAGTTGTAAAACATAGGTTTAGGCCTAAGCTCTTTAGTTCTGGAATAATTATATATCTGTAATCATCTTTTGTTACTATTTTATACTGCATTTCTGCCTCCTTAAAAAACCGAGATTGACAAACCTTTCCAATGCCTTGTATTACATGCAAGTAGAGGATAATTTTCTGTAGTCGTCGATGGTATCTATGTCTATTCCTAAAAGGGCATCCTCATAGTATATCCTCTTTACAAATTCATTGCCCTGTATTATTTCTCTTCCACCCTTATCCCCTTTGACTCCTAAGAGATCATCCTTATAAAAGGGAGGGAATATAATTGGCATCCCAAATTTATTGCAGTAGTATGGAATTATTATCATACTATTGTCCTTTTTATATTCTTCTATTAATTTATTAATTACTTTAGCATCTAAAAATGGCTGGTCCGCCACCAGGAACATAAATGCATTTCCATCCTTTGAATTTCTTATTCCATGAATTACAGATGCAGATTGTCCTTTTTGAGCATCTGGATTATATACAGTTTTAATTCCGTGATTTAATCCTATTTCCTTGATTTCATCCAGTCTATAAACTAGAATTATTTCATCTAAGAGGGAGTTCTTGCAGGCTTTAATTACCCTATCAATCACTTTTTCTCCTTGTATTTCCATTAACAGCTTATTTTTACCCATTCTATTTGAAAAGCCAGAGGCCATGATTATTCCAGTTACCATAAGTTCTCCTTCGTAAAATGTATTTAAACCCGAGATCCTTCGTGAGCAGTTATAATGCTGTCATGCTCAGGATGACAAATTAATAGTAATTTCCAGTCTTTATATCCCCGATTATAACCCTTATTTCTTCTTGCTGCAAATCTTTCTTAATTTCTCTTGCTTTATAAATTAATTCATCACTATCCGCTTTATTTAATATAAGTATCTTTCTACCTCTACTACTTTTAAACAATCCATCATTATGGATTATAAGCTTAACAATAGCTTCACTATCTATAATATCATTATTTACAATATTTCTTAATAGCTCAGGCCTATGAACATGTTCTTCGTCTATATTTACCCCAAGAGAATCCATTCCAACTAGGCCTATAGTAATATTTGTGTATTGTGATATTACTGGCTCATGAAGTGCAGGGGCTTTTATTGGCATTGTCTTGGAACCATCAGCTTCTATAAGCACTATGTCGAATATCTCTCTTTGGGTTATTTCATCTATTAACTGGATATCCTCTGTTTTTAATTTTAATCCATCGTAAATCTGGGCAAAATATGTAATGCTGCCCTTGGAAGGTTGAAATTCCAAAGGCAGCTCTTTTATAAACACATTATCATATTGGCTTTTTCCCGGATAGAAAATACCTGTAGAAGTTGCTACCAATACCTTCTTGTCTAGTTCTTTGAACTCACTAGCCAAGGTATTAATGGTAGTGGTTTTTCCTCCCCCTCCTACAACTGAGACTATATTCTTTCTATTTATGTCTAAATCCAGTACTTTATATAGCTTCACTTTTCTCACTTTCCCTTATGGCCTTCATCAATCTTTCAGGAGTCACTGGTAGGTCATAAATCCTAACCCCTACTGCATCATATATAGCATTTAAAATGGCTGGTCCTATAGGTATTGTAACTGGTTCACCTATTCCCTTGGCTCCATATGGAGCTGTGGATTCAGGATCCTCTATTATTATATTTTCTACATCTAGCATATCCATTGAAGTTGGTATCAGATATTTTGTGAAATTACCATTTTTTATCTTGCCATTTTGGAGATTTAAATCCTCAAACAGAGTAAATCCAAGGCTCATGGCAAAGCCCCCATCCATTTGCCCCTTTACAAGACTAGGGTTTACCGACCTTCCTACATCTTGAGCAAATGAAGCCTTTAAGAGTTCTACCCTTCCTGTATTTATATCTACTTCAACCAACACCATACAAGAATTAAATGTATATGGCCAATATGGTGCTCCCTGACCTGTTTGTTCATCCATTTTTACTGTCTGAGCGGTAAATGTTCCTGATACTCTTATTATATCATCTTTATATTTATTCTTTAACTCTTTATATGAAATTCTCTTCTGTGGAAATATTGGCAAGAATATTTCTCCATCTTTAGTTATGAGTCCTACAGATGTATTGAGTCCCAAAGCATCTTTTGCCAACTGGAATAGCTTTTTATTGAAATTTTCACAGGCATTCTTTATTGCATTACCTGTATTGTAGGTTTGTCTTGTAGCTGCAGCTGTTCCTGAATCAGGCATTAGAGATGTATCCTCACAAACAAGCACTACATCTTTATGGTTTATATTCAATGTCTCTGCTCCGATTTGAATCATGGCAGTCTTTGCACCTTGCCCAACTTCTGTTACACCTACAAATATACCTACTTTCCCATCATCCAATAGCTGAACCTCAGCATTGGAAACATCAGGGTATCCATTTCCATAACCAGTTCCATAAAAGGACAATCCTACTCCAACACCACGTTTTTTCATAGGGCACCCTCCTCTATGGTCATTTCTTTTAATGCAAGGAAATCATCGTATCTCTTAGCCATTTCATCAAGGCATCTATCCAGAGGTACACTTTCCAGTAGGACCTGGCCAGTAGCTGTAATTGAGCCTTGTTTAAATATATTCTTTTGTCTTATTTCAATTGGACTTATTCCCAATTTTTCTGCCAGTATATCCATTTGCTGTTCACATCCATTTGGTACCTGTGTTGCTCCAAAGCCTCTAATAGCTCCAGTACCTGGGTTGTTGGTATAGACAGCATCTGCGTCTCCTACAACCTTTGGTATAACATATGGTCCTGTTGCATGAACTCCTGCCTTTCTTAAGACATTAATGGCCCAAGAGCAATATGCCCCGGAATCACCAACTATTTCTACCTCCATTGCCTGAAGATACCCATCTTTATCTGCCCCAGTCTTATATTTCATCTTCATAGGATGTCGTTTTGAATGGGCTAAAAAGGATTCTTCTCTATCAAAAATTACCTTTATAGGTCTCTTTAATGTCCTTGCAGCCAAGGCAAGATGAATCTGAAGTGTAATATCTTCCCTTGCACCAAAGGCTCCACCTACATTTGTGTTTATTACTCTTACTTCTTCCTCTTCTAGATTTAGGGTTCTTGCAATTTCCTCTCTATCATAATGAGGATACTGTGTAGCAACTACAACTACAACCTGGTCCCCATCCATATAAGATAGGCCTGCTTCAGGCTGAAGAAAAGCATGCTCCTGCATATGAGTTGAATAAGTATTTTCAGCTACAACAGCACAATTCTTAAAAGCTTCCTCTATATTTCCTCTTCTCAGTTTGTAATGAAATATGATATTTGATTCACCATGAACCTTTGGAGCGTCTTCTTTCATTGCTTCTACTGGGTCAAAAACAGCAGGCAACTCTTCATAATCAACCTTTATTTTTTTCATGCCTTCTATACATGCCTCTTCTGTTTCTCCAACAACAAAGGCAATGGGAGCCCCAATCTGCACTACCTTACCTTGGGCAAAGACTTGATGATCCTTTAAAACTACTCCATGCTCATTTAAAGGAACATCTTTATAGGTAAATATCCTCATTACACCTTCAACCTTTTCAGCTTCACTAGTATCGATTTGGATCTTTGCATGAGGCATCTTGGACCTTAGGGTCTTTCCATATATCATATCGTCTAAATAAATATCCTGGGGATAAAGAGCCTTACCTGTAACCTTTGAGTAGGCATCTACTCTTATAATACTTTTGCCTACAGTATTTAGAGTCTTCATAGTGCCTCCTCCTTCATATATTTTATAGCTTTTTCTGCTGCATCGATGGCTTTGTTATATCCAGTACATCTGCAAAGATTGCCAGACATTCCTTCTCTAATTTCATCTCTTGTTGGATTGGGATGCTTATCTAAAAGGGCCTTAGTAGACATAATAAGGCCCGGAATACAGAATCCACACTGAACTGAGCCTTCCTCCATATATGCCTTTTGAATAGGATGAAGTTCCCCATTATTCTCCAATCCTTCAATGGTTATAATATTTGATCCATTTGCCTGAAAAGCCATTACCATGCAGGAGTTAACACTTACTCCATCCATTATAATGGTGCAGGCTCCACATTCACCTTCGCCACAGCCTTCTTTTGTACCAATAAGTCCAAGCTTATCCCTTAACAAATCGATAAGTCTCATATTTACATCTATATCTACCTTATAATTTATTCCATTTATAATAAGTTGAATATCCATCATAGTTTCACCCCGGAATATTTCAAATTGCTTTCTCTTATATTTTCTTCTAGCAAGGAAATCACTGCTTCTCTCTTATAAGCTAGAGTGGATCTTCCTTTAAGTCTTCTATCCATGGATTCTTGTAGAGCATTTACCGCAAGTTCCAGAAGATTATCGTCCATGGTCCTTCCTAAAAGTACTCTTTCTACTTCATACTCTCTCATGGGATATTTTCCAATGGAGCCTGAGGCTACAACTATATCCTCAATCTTTCCATACTCAACATGAGTAAACATACTAATAGTAGCTCTAGATATGGCAAGGGCTTTTCTTAACCCCAGCTTACTAAAACTTAAAAACTGGTCTTTTTCTGGTTTCTTAAATTTTACACTAATTAATAATTCATCACTTTTTAAACCATTATTTTGAAGATCTTTAAAATAATCCTCAAGAGAT
>CAZHLF010000118.1:0-7486 GCA_964532845.1 uncultured Tissierella sp. | reverse complement strand
AGTCCTTTACCCGATAAGCAGAATAAATTCATAAACTGGAAGACCACAGCCACATTTCGCTTTAAGTCTTCCTAACAATTAAATATGGGAGGCAATATTATGAATGAAGAAAACATATTAGAATTGATTCGAAACAAAAAGTATGTTGAACTTAAGAAAGTCCTAACAGAGATGAATGAAGTAGATATAGCTGATATATTAGATCCTTTAGATTCAAATATAACATTACTTGTTTTTAGAATGCTTCCTAAAGATTTAGCTGTAGAGGTATTTGCTCATTTTTCAATTGATCAGCAAAGAGATATAATAAATGCTGTTTCTGATAAAGAATTAAATTTTATCTTAGAAGAATTGTTTTTCGATGATATGATAGACTTGATAGAAGAGATGCCGGCAAATATTGTAAGTAAAATTTTGGAGAATTCTACCCTTGAGGAGAGGAAACTCATAAATCAGTTCTTAAAATATCCACCTAATTCTGCTGGAAGCCTGATGACCATTGAATATGTGGAGCTTAGTAAATCTATGACTGTGAAGGATGCATTGGCTCATATTAAGGAAATTGGAATTAGCAAGGAGACCATATATACCTGTTATGTAATTGATAAGGGCAGAAAACTTGAAGGAATTATTTCATTGAGAAAGCTTGTTGTTTTAGATGAGAATCTATTTATTGGGGATATCATGGAAGAAGAAGCTATATATGTCAATACTCATGATGATCAGGAAACAGTAGCAAATGTATTTAAAAAATATGGATTTTTAGCATTACCAGTAGTAGATAGGGAGTTAAGATTAATTGGTATTATTACAGTTGATGATATTATGGATGTAATGGAACAGGAAGCTACAGAGGACTTTCAAAGAATGGCAGCTATGGCTCCATCTGAGGAAGCTTATCTAGATACAGGAGTGTTGAAGTTAGCAAAGCACAGGATTACTTGGCTTTTAATACTTATGTTATCAGCAACATTCACAGGCCGTATTATAGCTAAATTTAATGACATGCTTCAAACAGTAGTAATTTTAGCTGCGTTTATACCCATGCTAATGGATACAGGAGGGAATTCAGGTAACCAATCTTCAACTCTTATTATTCGTGGTCTGGCAGTAGGAGATATCACTTTAAAGGATGGTTGGAAGGTTCTTTGGAAGGAATTTAGAATAAGCATAGTAGTAGGTATAACTTTGGCAATAACAAACTTTATAAGGTTGCTGTTAATTGAGAAAGTAGATGTGTTGGTAGCTATGACAGTATCAACTACATTAATAATTACAGTGATGGTGGCTAAGATGGTTGGAGGAACACTGCCACTTGCTGCAAAAAAGCTAAAAATAGACCCTGCTATAATGGCTGGTCCATTGATTACAACAATAGTAGATGCTTTGAGTTTAACAGTTTATTTTTCAATAGCAACATTATTGCTTGGATTATAAAGAGGTGAAGAAGTATAATTTGTCAATATCCAAATGTAAGTAATATGTTAAATTTATTTAAAATATATTTTTCTATAAATAATTGACAAAAGAATAATACAATAGTATAATATTTTATTTATTTGACAATACTACCAGAGTATGCTATAATATTAACTATAATGAGTGTCCCTAAGCACTCCATTGCCCCTTTTGGGAGATTCCTATGGAAGGTGGTTTATATTTTTGGAGATCAACACTGTTGCAAAAATACGTAAAGATTTAGAGGGATGCATAGGCAAAAAAGTAATTCTTAAGGCAAACAAAGGTAGAAAAAAGACAACTGTAAAAGAAGGAATACTAGAGTCAGCTTATCCCAGTCTGTTCGTAGTACGTGTTTCAAATGAGTACGACAGCATTAGGAGGGTATCTTACACATACTCGGACGTATTAACTTCCGCTGTTGAGGTAATTGTTTGTAGCGAAGTTGAAAAAGACATTAAAATATCATAAGAAAACTCCGTTCGGTTAAAACCGAAACGGAGTTTTTTTGTAAGTTTAGTCAAATTTTTGAATTAGTAGGAATTTAAATCATAAATACTCCCTTTGTCTCATATATATGTTCATAGGAACTTATAGGAAAAATTAGGGGGGATAATATGGCCATTGAACTTATTAAGGAGGCCTTTAAGGTAGAGGAGTTAAAGGGAAGTACTGATATTCAGAAATTAGTGGAGACAGAAATTTACTTAAGCCCAAATAAGCCTAATATAGAAAACATATTATGGGTACAGGGAAAGGTTGATATCTTAAACACTAAGCTAATGAAGGATAAGCTTATACTTAGTGGATTAGCTCGATTTAACCTGCTCTACAAAAGTGTAGAGGAAGAAAACAACATTCACACCATGGAAGCTAGTAAAGAATTTAGAGAAGAGTTAGAATTCCAAGGTGTAGACGAAGAAATGATAAGCAAGGTAAGCTCCAATATTGAGTACATTGAATGGGATCTTGAAGAAACAAAATTAAATCTAAAAGCTCTGGTAAATTTAAATGGAGAAGTAAAAGAGTTTAGAAAGATTGAGGCTATAAAGGAAATAGTAGGCAGTAATACCCTTCAAACACGTAAACAAAGCATCAATTACAAAGAAGTAAAGGGAAGAGAGATTTCATATGCATTAGTAAAAGATGTGCTTAAGCTAAAGGATGATGCTCCAGAAATAGATGAGATAGTTAAATTTGGTCTAAAGGTTAGAGAAGTAGAATCAATGGTTGTTGAGGACAGAATAATTACCTCTGGTGAAGTTCTTGTAAATCTAATTTATTATGGTAATAATAGAATTCATTCACAAAAAGGAGTAATACCATTTAACCATTTTGTTGAAATGCCGGGTGTAGATAATAGCCTTAAGGGTGAATTGGAATATGAAGTGGTTGAGGGTCTTTATGAGGTAATGGGAAATGAGATTGGAGAAAGAAGACTGGTAGACTTAGAAATAAAGGTAAGAGTAACTGGCAAGGCTTATGAGGATAAGGTAAGAGATCTAATTGTAGATGCTTATTCTACAAAGGAAAATATACTCTTAGAAAGAGAAGAAGTAAGGATTAAAGAAAGTGTAAAAGAATTAAAGCATACTGAAAATTTAAGTATAGAGATATCGGAAATAGATGCTGATGAAATCCTTATGGTGGAAGGTAATGTAAGCCTATTTGAAAAAAGGATTACTGATGATGGTATTGTAATTGACGGTACACTTTCTACAGATATTCAGTATATAGATAGAATCTCTGGGGAACTTCAAAGTTTTAAAATGGACTTCCCATTTAGATCCACTGTTTATGAATTTGAAATCCAAGGGGATATATTGGAAGTAGAAGCTAATCTATCAAGTCTAGATTATAATCTAAAACGTGATGGTGTGAATCTGGGTGGTAAAGTAGCCCTAAATATAAACCTTAATAAGAACAGAAAGATTTATTCTATAAGGGAGATCAAGGAAACTCATGAGCTCATAGACAAGAGAAGTAAACCTAGTATAACAGTCTACTTCGTGCAAAAGGGAGATACTCTTTGGGATATTGCAAAGAGATACAATACAACCCAGGAGGATATATTATCTTCCAACAACAATACCACAGGTACCTTTAACCCTGGAGACAAGATAATCATTGAAAAGATGGTAGATGAAGTATCTATATAATCAGTGAACAACTAACAGTGAACATTGAACAGTTATAAATAGTGAATATTTATAGAGTAAAAATTAATAATAAAACCCGAGATTCTTCGTAGGCAGTCTTATACTACTATACTCAGGATGACACATTCTCTGTCATTCCGACCGTAGTGGAGGAATCTCGGGTTTAAGCTTTTAAGGCTAGACCTAGATAATTGCTAAAATCAGTAAAATTAAAAATTGATAAAGCAAATTTATGGTATAATAAAAGGGTTAGATAAACATAAGGAGAAAAACAATGCATGAAATAACTTTAGAAGCTTATGCCAAAGTAAATTTAGCCCTGGATGTTCTATATAAAAGAGAAGATGGTTATCATGAAATAAATAGTATAATGCAGCAGATTAACCTTTGTGATAAATTAACATTTTCAGACCATAAAGACGATATAATTATCCAGTGTAATTCCAAAGAACTACCTTTGGACTCTTCAAACCTGGTTTACAGGGCTTGGGAGAAGATTAAGGAGGTTTCTGGAATAGATAAAGGCATTAAAATAAGTATACAAAAAAACATTCCAATAGCTGCTGGTCTTGCTGGAGGAAGTGCCAATGGTGCCATGACTCTTAAAGCACTAAATACCCTTTGGGATTTAGGATATTCTGATGAAAAACTGATGGAAATCGGAAAGACATTGGGGGCAGATATTCCGTTTTGCATATTTGGAGGATCCGCTAAGGCTGAAGGAATTGGTGAAAAACTAACACGTTTAAAGCCTTTTAAGGATAAATATATACTTATAGCAAACCCTGGTATAGGAATTTCTACAGCATATGCATATTCAAAAATTGACTTAAATTCCAGTAGATATGATATAGATGCTCTTATAGATGCAATGGAAAGGGAAGACCTTTTAAATGTAGCAGCAAATCTTAAAAATAGGATGGAAGTAGCAATTCTAAAGGAATACCCTATAATCCAAGAGATTAAAACATCCATGATTAAAAATGGAGCATTAGGTTCTCTTATGAGTGGAAGCGGCCCAACAGTATTCGGGTTATTTGATGATTATGACAAGATGGAATTTGCTAATAAAAAGCTATCAAAAACCTTTGAGAAGGTATATAGCTGCACAACAATTTAGTATATTAATACCACCTTATGGTAACAATTTATGTTACGGAGGTGGTTTTTTTATGCTCAAAAATATTGTAGAAGATATAGATAAAAATCTGGAATATATAAAGGAAAGATTTAGGGATTGTGAAGATGTAATATATAGGGAAATGGAAGTTGGAAGGGATAAAAAGGTAAAAATTGCAATTATAATGATAGATGGATTAACTAATAAAGTAGATATTCAGGATTTTGCTATAGAAAATCTCTTGATTGAAAAGCAGCCTGATACGGTTGATGTCTATAAAGAAACCATCCTAGAGTATATTTTGAGGGAAGGGATCTCAAATGCTGAAGTAAAGGAAGAGCATGATTTTGAAAAGGTATTGAACTTCCTTATGTCAGGAGAGACCTTACTTCTTATAGATGGAGTTGACATAGCATTAATAATTGGTTCTAGGGGATGGGCTGCAAGAAGTATTGGTGAACCTGTTACAGAAGCGGTAATTAGAGGACCTAGAGATGGTTTTACGGAGACCCTAAGAACTAATACTACACTTATCAGAAGAAGGATTAAGGATACAAATTTAAAGCTTAGGATGTATAAGGTGGGAAGGCGATCTCAAACTGATGTAGCTTTGATGTATATAGAGGATATTGTAAATGAAGATTTGCTTAATGAAGTAAAGAAAAGGCTTAAAGATGTAGATATAGATGCAGTATTGGATAGTTCTATTTTAGAGCATCTAATTGAAGATAATGCACTAAGCCCTTTTCCAGAGATAGAAAACACTGAAAGGCCAGATAGTGCAGCAGCATCACTATCTGAAGGAAGAGTCGTATTGGTAGTGGATAATTCTCCCTTTGTACTGATGATACCTGCCACATTGGGGACACTTATGCAATCATCTGAGGACCACTATAATAGATGGTTGGAAACATCAGTAGTAAGAATTATAAGGTTGATGGGAGTATTACTATCCTTTTTAGGACCTGGACTTTATATTGCCATTACTTCTTACCATCCTGGGTTACTTCCAACAAGGTTATTGTATTATCTGGCAGCAAGTCGTATTAATGTTCCATTTCCTGCAGTTGTAGAGGCTACCATAATGGAACTTACCATGGAGCTCATTAGACAGGCGGGGACAAGAATATCTGGACCAATCGGCAGCACCATAGGTATAGTTGGTGGTCTAATAATTGGTCAGGCAGCTGTAGAAGCTGGGATAGTAAGCAATCTAATGATTATAGTTGTAGCCTTAACAACAATAGCCTCATTTACTATACCATCTTATGAACTGGCATCTGCCCTAAGAGTTCTTAGGTTCGCCTTTATTGCCTTAGCAGGTGTTTTAGGTCTATACGGGATTATGCTTGGAATTATTTTAGTGGGGAGTCACTTAGTTATATTGGATAGCTTTGGTGTACCTTATTCAGCCCCATATTCAGGTCTTGGTATAGAAGAAGGTGATTTAAAAGATACATTATTCAAGGCTCCTGTGCAAAGCTTAAGACAAAGACCAGGATTTACCCATCCTAAAAACAAATGGAGAATGAAGAGGAAAAAAGATGAACAACAATAATCCAAAAATCTCGAATTTAGAATTAAGAGGACTTATGGTATCCAATGTAATTGGTGTTGGGGTACTTTCTTTGCCCAATAGCCTGGCAAATTTATTGGGTAATGATGGGTGGATACCTATAATAATAACGGCAATTTTAATAATGGGTTTATATTTAGTCTATTGTCAAATTTTCTTACTAAATCCGGGGAAAGACTTCTTTCAAATTGGAAAGGAAAATTTAGGGTTTTTCTTCTATCTAACATTAGTAATATTTATAGTTTATTTAGTTTTATTGTTGGGAATAGTCTCTAGAAATCTAGGAGAGTTGATAAAAATATTTCTTTTACAGACTACTCCCTTACAGGTAATCATCATTACCTTTATATTGGTTTCAACCTACCTTGCTTCCTATGAAATTGACTCTATAGCCAGAGCAGGCTATTTTATTTATCCAATTATCATAGTATTTGCAGTCTTAGTAGTTTTGATTTCATTACCCAAAGCTGATTTTACGCATTTGCTTCCTGTGTTTCAAACTGATTTAATTTCTATAGCAAAAGGGGTAAAGGAAAGTCTATTTAGTTTTTATGGTATTGAGATAGTTGTATTTGCAATACCTTTTATAGATGAGACAGATAAAGGAAAGATTAAAAAATCAGGAATTTATGGCATTATTACAATTGCCATGATATATACAGCCCTTTATTTAATGACACTTACACATTTTTCTATTGATCAGATAAAAGATGTTAATTACCCCATATTAGTTCTTGTTAGGCAACTTGATTTACCTGGGTTTTTCCTTGAGAATCTAGATGGTTTGGTCATTGCCCTATGGGTTTTGGTTGTATTTGCAACGTTTGTTCCAGCATACTACAGTGTTGGAAAGATCCTTTCTAAAATGTTTAAAACCAAGAAACACAAATACTTTATCTTAGCATTAGTTCCTATAATCTTTATGGTTGCAATACTACCTAAAAATTTTGTAGAGCTTTTAACTACAATGCAAATGTACTTTAACATAGTATCATCCATTACGGTTATAATTCTTCCATTAATCTTACTTATCACTATTTATATTAGAAAGAAGGGGACAGAATGAAAAGAATAGCTCTTGTATCTATAGTTGTATTTAGCATATTATTAACGGGTTGCTGGGACATGATAGATATTAACAGCAGAATTTTTCCATATTCTGTGGGATATGAT
>CAZHLF010000117.1:0-7513 GCA_964532845.1 uncultured Tissierella sp. | reverse complement strand
GATTTTAGGGTTATTGATTTATCCCTAATGGAGAATGTAATTGAAAAGCTTGGACATATGTAGAAAAGTCTTCATTATTGAGGACTTTTTAGTTGTTTTTAAGACTTTTTAAGAAGGCCTTCATATGATAGAATGAAAGTAGCAAAATTGAAAGAGGAATTATATGAGTGATCTAAAGTTTACCCATTTACATGTACATACTGAATACAGCCTTTTAGATGGCTCCATTAGAATCAAGGATCTTATTAGAAGAACTAAGGAATTAGGAATGGATTCCATAGCTATAACTGATCACGGAGCTATGTTTGGGGTTGTACAATTCTATAAAGAAGCAAAGAAAAATGGAATTAATCCAGTTCTGGGCTCTGAAGTATATGTTTCCACAGGAAAATATACTGATAAGGAACCAAAAGACAAAAACCAATATCATTTGGTACTTCTTGCTGAAAATTATATAGGCTATAGAAATCTTATGAAGATAGTATCCGAAGGATATGTAAATGGATTTTATTATAAGCCTAGAGTTGACCATGATATCTTGAGACAATATAATGAAGGAATCATTTGTCTATCAGCTTGTTTAGGTGGAGAGGTACAGCAGCATTTACTGGATAATAATCCACAGAGAGCCAATGAAGTAGCTTTAATATACAAAGATATATTTGGTGAAAATAATTTCTTTCTTGAACTTCAGGATCATGGGATACCTGAGCAAATAGATGTAAATAAGAAACTCTTAAATATGAGTGAAGAACTTAATATACCTTTAGTAGCTACTAATGATATCCACTATTTAACCAGAAGAGATGCTGTAGTTCATGATGTTCTATTATGCATTCAAACAGGTAAGACAGTAGATGAAGAAAACAGGATGAAATTTCCTACAGATCAGTTTTACCTTAAATCTCCAAAGGAGATGTATGAATTATTTTCTTATGCAAAGGAAGCTCTGTCTAATACTAAGCTTATAGCTGATAGATGCAAAGTTGAGCTTGATTTTGATACATTACATCTTCCTAAATACGATATTCCAGCAGGGACTACTAACATAGAATATCTGGAAAGACTGAGCAAGGAAGGTTTGAGACAGAGGTACCCAGTTATAACTGATGAAATAAAGAAAAGATTTGAGTTTGAATTTAAAACCATAGTTGATATGGGATATACAGATTATTTCCTTATTGTATGGGATTTTATTAAATATGCCAAGGATAATCAAATCATGGTAGGACCAGGTCGTGGTTCTGCTGCTGGAAGTATTATTTCATATGGGCTAGGAATCATAGATATAGATCCACTTGAGTATGGACTTCTTTTTGAGCGTTTCTTAAATCCTGAAAGGGTATCAATGCCTGATATTGATATAGACTTTTGCTATGAGAGACGTGAAGAGGTTATAGAATATGTAATAAAAAAATATGGCGCTGATAAAGTAGCACAAATAGCAACCTTTGGAACAATGCTTGCTAAAGGGGCCATTAGAGATGTTGGAAGAGCAATAAATATGCCTTATGGTGAGGTTGATTCCATTGCCAAACAGATTCCCAATGAACTAGGTATTACTATTCAAAGAGCATTAGAGATTAATAAGTCACTGAAGGATGAATATGATAACAATCTTGAAGTAAAGAATCTACTTGATTTTGCTATGTCTGTAGAGGGACTTCCAAGACATACATCAACTCATGCTGCGGGAGTAGTAATATCCAAGGAACCTATTAATAATTATGCACCATTGGTAAGAAGTAATGAATCTGTAGCAACTCAGTTTACAATGACAGAGTTGGAGGAGCTTGGCCTTTTAAAAATGGATTTTCTTGGCTTAAGAACCTTGACAGTAATTCGTGATGCTGTTCAATTAATAGAGGATAACCATGGAATTAAAGTAGAATTTGGAAATGAGTTCACTTATGATGATCCAAAGGTTTTAAATATGTTTGCTAAGGCTGAAACATTAGGGATATTTCAGTTTGAAAGCCCTGGAATGAGAGCCTTTTTAAAGGAACTAAAAGCCAATGTATTTGAAGATTTAATTGCTGCAAATTCCCTTTTTAGGCCTGGACCAATGAATCAAATTCCAACCTTTGTAGAATGTAAACATGATCCATCCAAGATATCATATATTCACCCTAAGCTGGAAACAATACTTGGGACAACATATGGTTGTATAGTATATCAAGAACAGGTTATGCAGATTGTAAGAGATTTAGGGGGATATACTCTAGGACGTGCAGATTTAGTTAGAAGAGCAATGAGTAAGAAGAAAATGGATGTCATGGAGCAGGAAAGAAAGAATTTTATCTTTGGTCACGTTGATGAAAATGGAGAGGTGTTAATTCAAGGATGCATCAGAAATGGTGTAGATGAAAAGGCCGGAAATAAAATATTTGACCTTATGATAGACTTTGCAAACTATGCATTTAACAAGTCACATTCAGCAGCCTATGCTGTTGTAGCCTATAGGACAGGCTGGCTTAAATACTACTATCCTGTAGAATTCTTTGCAGCGTTAATTTCATCTGTAATGGGAAGTACAACATCAGTTTCTTTATATATACAGGAATGTAAGAGGTTGGGGATTGCAGTTTTACCACCAGATGTGAATTCCTCCTATAGAAAGTTTACAGTAAATGAAAACAAGATAAGATTTGGATTAAGTGCAGTAAAAAATGTAGGAGATAATTTTATAGAAGCTATCGTTAAGGCTAGAAAAGATGGTAAATTTAAAGGTTTTACTGATTTTATTGAAAGAATTGAACGTGTGGATTCATCTGTAATGAATAAGAGAGCAGTTGAAAGCCTTATAAAGTGTGGTGCATTGGATAGTCTTGGAGCCAATAGAGCACAACTATTATCAATATTTGAAAAAACTATAGATGGAATACATTCTGATAGAAAAAGAAATATTGAAGGACAATTCTCCATATTTGACAATATACAAGCAAGTCATAAGGACAATTTACCAAATATCAACGAGTTCCCTCAAAAATCACTGTTGGCAATGGAGAAGGAGATGCTGGGTATTTATGTTTCAGGTCATCCTTTACAGCCTTATGCTAAAGAACTAGAAAAGGTATCGACTTTAATGACTTCGGATCTAACACCAGATTTAGAGGAAGCTTCTGAAATAAAGGATGGACAAAGAATCGTTATTGGTGGAATAATAGTAGAGAAGAAAAATAAGATAACCAGAAATAACAATATGATGGCATTTATTACACTGGAAGATTTGTACGGTTCAGTAGAATGTATAGTCTTTCCTGCAACATTTGATAGATACAATAAATTCCTGGATGAGGATAGTGTTGTAGTAATAGAGGGAAGGCTATCTATGTCAGAGGTAGAGGATACAAAGATTATTTGCGAAAAGATATCACCACTGAATAAATTTAAAACTGAAAAACTTTATATTAAATTGTCCAAGGATTCAAAAGGGGATTTATTTACCATTATTACGAATATTTTAAAAAAGTATCCAGGAGAAACTCCTGTTTATGTATATATGGAAAAACAAAATAAAACAGTAGTAGCTGACAGAGCTTTATGGATTAAATCTGAAAACAACAATGCAATAGTTGAGTTGCAGGCATTATTGGGTAAAGATAGCGTGAGGCTAAGTAATTAAGGCTGGCAGGAGGTATATATGTGGAAGACGATTTTTGTATCTAATAATCATAAAGAGGCAAAAAATATCGAAAACAGGCTAATAAGCGAGGGATTTTTAGTAAAGATCAAAGGTTTTGATGAAGGGGATGGAGAGTTTCTTTACGAAATTACAGTATTGGAATATGAAGCAAAAGATGCCCACGGATTTTTGAATGAAAATGGAATTATATAGCAGATAATTATGTGTCAAGGAGGATATAATGAAGACTATTGGAGTACTTACTAGTGGTGGAGATGCTCCGGGAATGAATGCTGCCTTAAGGGCGGTTGTGAGGACCGGAATCTATAATAATATAAGAATAATGGGTATAAGAGAAGGATATGATGGACTCATAAATGGAAATATCGATGATCTGACATTGCCCTCAGTAGCTGATATCATACACAGAGGAGGTACCTTTTTAAAGACAGCCAGATCTGAATCCTTTAAGACTCCACAGGGGTTTAAAAAAGCATTGAATGTAATAGATGTATTCAATATTGATGGAATGGTAGTTTTAGGTGGAGATGGTACGTTCAAAGGAGCAAAGAGCCTAAGTGATGCGGGGATTCCTACTATAGGTATTCCTTGTACTATTGACAATGACCTGGCATATACAGACTATACAATAGGATTCTTTACAGCCGTTGAAACTGTTGTAGAGGCCATTGGTAAAATTAGGGATACATCATCATCCCATGGTAGAGCAAACATTATTGAGGTAATGGGAAGAAATTGTGGAGATATAGCTCTTTATGCTGGCCTTGCAGGTGGTGCTGAAAGTATTATCGTTCCTGAAATGGAATATGACATAGATAAAATCTGTGAAAAGGCTATGGTTGGAAGAAACAGAGGCAAACTCCATAATATTATAATACTTGCTGAAGGAGTCGGTAACCCATATGAATTAGCTAAGGCAATGGAGGAGAAGACTGGAATTGAAACGAGGGTAACGGTTCTTGGGTATCTTCAAAGAGGCGGAACACCTACGACTATGGACAGAATTTATGCTAGCCTAATGGGTAAAAAAGCTGTTGAGTTGTTAATGGAAAATAAGGGAAATAGGGTTTTAGGGATAAAGTGCAATAATATAATTGATATGGATATTAATGAAGCTCTGAAAGTAGAAAAGAAATTTGATTTTGATATGTATAAAACAGCAGATATTTTATCACTATAGGAGGAAAAAAATGAAAAAGACAAAGATCGTAGCTACAATTGGACCAGCATCCGAATCAGAAGAGAAACTTAGGGAACTTTTTGAAAATGGTTTAAATGTCTGCAGACTAAACTTTTCTCATGGTTCTCATGAAGAACACAAAAAAAGAATCGATGCTATTAAAAAGGTAAGAGGGGAAATGAATCTGCCAATAGCTATCATGCTTGACACAAAGGGTCCTGAAATTAGACTTGGAGATTTTACTGAAGGTACGATAGAACTTGAGCAGGATGATATCTTTACTCTTACTACAAGGGATATTTTGGGAGACAAAACCATAGTAAGTATTTCATATAAAGGTTTACCACAGGATATCCAGGTGGGAGGAAGAATATTAATAGATGATGGATTAGTAGAACTAAAAATACTCCAAATCATAGACGGAACTGATATTAAATGTATTGCTATAAATAGAGGTACACTAAAGAATCATAAGGGTGTTAATGTTCCAAATGTAAAGATTAATCTTCCTGCTGTAACAGAAAAAGATATTGAAGATATTAAATTTGGTATCGAAAATGGAATAGATTTTATTGCAGTTTCCTTTGTTAGGACAGCAGATGATGTAAATGTAATTAGAAGAATCCTTGAGGAAAATAACGGAGAATATATCGATATAATTTCAAAAATTGAAAGTCAACAAGGTGTGGACAACATAGATGAAATCCTAAGAGCATCAGATGGAATAATGGTTGCAAGAGGAGATTTAGGCGTAGAGGTTCAAACTGAAGAGATCCCTCTTATTCAAAAGATGTTGATTAAAAAGTGTAACTTAGCAGGAAAACCAGTTATAACAGCAACTCAGATGCTGGATTCAATGATGAGAAATCCAAGACCAACAAGAGCTGAGGTAACAGATGTTGCCAATGCAATATTAGACGGAAGCAGTGCAATTATGCTTTCTGGAGAGACCGCAGCAGGAAAATATCCTCTTGAAGCTGTAAAGATGATGTATAGCATTGCAGAGACTACTGAAGAATCACTTAATTATCATGAACTATTAAAATCTAAAACAGAATTAAGTCAATTATCAACTACAAATGCCATCGGAAAAGCTACATGTACAACTGCTGAGGACCTTGATGCAGCTGCCATAATTACATCAACATCGTCAGGGTATACATCAAAGGCAATTTCAAAATTCAGACCAAAGGCTCCTATAATTGCTGTAACAACTACAGAGCTTGTAAGAAGAAAACTGGCACTTGAATGGGGAGTATATCCTCTACTTTCAGAGGAAAGCTATTCAACTGATGATGTAATAGAGAACTCAATTACTTCAGCTATTGACCATGGCTATGTAAAAGAAGGAGACCTTGTAATAATCACAGCAGGTATTCCCGTAGGATTATCTGGTACAACTAATATGATTAAGGTTCACACCATAGGAAAAGTACTATTAACAGGTCAAGGAATTGGCAATAAAGTAGGAACTGGAAGAGTATGTATTGCAAATTCAGAAGAGGATTTGTTGGCTAACTTTGAAACTGGAGATATTATAGTTACTAGTGGTACCTATAGAGAAATGGTTAAATTTATGGAAAGAGCTTCAGCTATAATTGCTGAGGAAGGCGGTCTTACATCTCACAGTGCAATCGTTGGTATAAACCTTGAGAAACCAACAATAGTTGGAGCTAAAGATGCTAGAAATATCCTTAAGAACGGTGATATTGTAACGGTAGACTCAACTACTGGGCAAGTATATAACGGACAAGCGAGGGTGTAACAATTGACAATTGACAATTGACGATTAAAAAGAAGAATAATAAGACAGTGAACAAAAGAAAATAAATTAAGAATTAATAATTAAGAATTAAAAATTAAGAATATGAAAAACCCGAGATCTGATCTATGCAGTAATTATACTGCAGGACTCAGGATGACAAAATGTTTGTCATTCTGAACGCAGTGAAGAATCTCGGGTTTGTCTTTGACTTTAACTGTGAATAGTACATTGTGATCTGTGAATTAATATATGAATGGTAAATTGAATATGGTATAATTACTAGGTGAAATATATAATTTCGCAACTCTAAATAAAATTAAAGGGTGGAAATATGGAAAAAGTCGACAAATCTAAACTCATTCTAAATGGCAGTATCTATAAAGTATTAATCACATTATCCATTCCTATAATGATAAATAGCTTTATACAAACTTTGTATAATCTTGTAGATGGTCTATGGGTGGCTAAGATATCATCGGTACACTTTGCAGCCACATCTTTTGTTTGGCCTATAAACTTTCTTTTTATAGCCTTGGGGATTGGAATCTCCGTTGCCGGAACTTCTCTGCTTTCCAGGATGTTAGGGGCAAACAAGCTAGAGGAAGCAAAAGAATATTCAAATCAACTATTGGTTGTTTCTGCGATAATGTCCACATGCTTTGCAATTATTGGATACATTATTAGCCCTTTAGTAATTAAAGCTATGGGTGGAACTGGAGATATTGCAGAATACGGTAATATTTACTTAAGGATTACTTTTTTAGATATGCCCTTTATGTTTTTATATTTCAATATTAACTCAATGCTTGTATCTCAGGGAGATACAGTTACACCTATGATCTTAAGTGGAATTTCAGCAGTTCTAAATATAATCCTTGACCCTATACTTATGTTTACACTTGATATGGGGATTGCAGGAGCT
>CAZHLF010000116.1:0-7689 GCA_964532845.1 uncultured Tissierella sp. | reverse complement strand
TTACAGGTGGGGGAGCATTATTAGAGGGTTTAGATAGACTTATAATTAGAGAAACAGGTATGCCTGTTCATATTGCTGAAAATCCACTAGATTGTGTTGTAATAGGAACAGGAAAAGCATTAGATAGTATTGATGTTCTAAAAAAGACCGTAAATAACTATAAAAGAATAGGCTAGGGGTTTCTATGTATTTTTTAAAAAAATATAGGGATAGAATAGTAGTAGCAATAATTACTATTGTCATGCTTGTTATTATTGGAAATACAAGTGCAGAAAGAGAGTCAATTTCAAAAGTTGAAAAAATGGTGGGAAATATTTTGACACCTGTAAGCAAGGTTACCTATGGATTGGGTCATAATATTTCCAATTTTTTCTCATCCACATTTGACTTTATTAATGTGAAGGAAGAGAACGATGAATTAAAAATGCAAATAATAGCTCTAGAAAGTGAAAAAAGGGATTTAGAAAATATTATTGGTAAAACTGATTACTTAAAAAATGAGTTGAAAATTCAAGAAAGTACTAAGCATAATATTTTCCCTGCAGAGATTACTAGCAAAGAGCCTGGCAACTGGTACGATAGATTTGTAATAGATAAAGGTTCAAATGATGGTATTACTAAAGGTGCTACTGTTATTCAAGGAATAGAGATTGAGAATAATGTATATCAGGAAGGTGTAATTGGTAGGGTTATTGATGTGGGAAGTAACTGGGCTAAGGTTATTACCATTATCGATGAACTTAATAGTATATCATTTAAGATATTACGAACTCAAGATGGTGGAGTTCTGTCAGGGGACTTAGACGGAAAAGTAAATGGTTATTTATTTGACAATCAAGCTGATGTGATTGTTGGAGACAAGCTATATACATCAGGTCTTGGAGGTTCCTATATAAAGGATATATATATTGGTGAAGTAAGCGAAGTAATAAATGATGAAGTCCAATTGACTAAGAAAATTTCAATTACTCCTGCAATTAATTTTAAAAAGTTGTATAAAGTATTTGTTATTATAGAGTGA
This sequence comes from uncultured Tissierella sp., assembly GCA_964532845.1. Classification (GTDB taxonomy): domain Bacteria; phylum Bacillota; class Clostridia; order Tissierellales; family Tissierellaceae; genus Tissierella_B. The sequence continues at coordinate 6,668 of CAZHLF010000116.1, read as the reverse complement.
TTTGAGGGATTAAATTGACCATTTTTCTAATTGTAATAACTATTGTTTTAAATTTAATACTTCAAAGCACAATACTTCCACTATTTGAAGTTTTAGGAAAAGTTCCAAATACTGCTTTAATTATAGTTGTAGTTTTAGCCCTTGCAAAAGGAAGATTCTATGGTGGACTATTTGGTCTATTAATAGGCTTACTTCAAGATGTTATCTTCTCAATGACAATAGGAGTAAATGCTATTATATTCTTCTTTGCAGGGTATTTTATTGGGTATGTAGAGGACACATTTGCAAGAGAAAGTGTTATAAATGTAATCATATTTACAGCCTTGGCAACTATCTATTATAATATTTTCTATTCTCTTAGTATGTATTTTCTTTCTAGACCAATGGATTTAATAACTGCAGTTAAAAGTGTCTTTTCCTTTGAAATAGTATACAACTGTATTATTTCAGTGTTTATCTTTAAAGTTTTTCAAACAATTTTTAATGAGCCAAAGATTAGATTTAATAAAATGAGGTAATTTTATGAAAGTTATAAAGAAAATCCTTAATAGGTACAATATTGTGGCATTTTTTCTTGCTATTCTAATGATAGTTCTTTCCTTTAGATTAGCAATATTAACTATTGCTCAGGGTGACTATTACAGAGATCTTTCGGATAATAAAAGACTTAAGGAGATATATACAACTGCTCCTAGAGGAGAAATCAGGGATAGATATGGGAGACTCTTGGCAGGAAATATCCCTAGTTTTACAGTACAGCTTTTAAAGGATGAAATTAATACTTTAGACAGTGGAGTTAAAAATGAAGGTATTCTTAAATTAATCAGGTTACTTGAAGAGGATGGTGTTAGCTATATAGCAGACTATCCTCTTGATTTGAATGTATTTATTTATAAGGATGAAAAGGATTACTTGTCAAATGACCAGCTACCAATAAATAAGGTTGTAGATATAGTTATTGAGAACAATTTATTGCCTGAGTTATTAAACATGTTTTATATACATACAGATTATGATGAACATTTCAAATTTATAGCTGTAAATAGAGCAATAAATGCATTGAAAAACAAAAGCATCAACGTACCTATAGATTCCTATATAGAGGGGGGAGGTCTAGAAATAGTATTTACCGAGGGGGAGAATATTTCCTCATGGAAAGGAAAGTATAATATTCCTGAAGATTCTACACCTGTGCAAACCTTACAACAACTTATTAATAATGATAAAACAATAATTAGAAAGATAATTGACCATCCTATTTCAAGAAAATTAGTATTCGAAATTTTAGTGGAGAAAGGTCTCTCAGAAAACATAGATATTGAAGAGTATTCTATAAGTTATTTACAAGATTTTAAAAATCAAAAAAGAGCTTTAATGAAAAATTATCCCCAAGTTACTATGGAATCTAAAGCATTAGATGACTTTGCTAGCATTTTTACTGAGACATCTTTATCAAATTTTCTGGATTCAGCATTTATAAACGAAGAAGATCCTGATAAAACAGTTATTCCTGGAAAAGAATTAATAGACTTATTAAAGGGAACAAATCAGATAGTTACCGTAAATATTGAAGTAAATGAGGACACCAATAGTACTATATACAGTTATAGTGGAGGTAGTGATATTGGTGATATTAGTCCTAAGGATATTCTTATTAACCAAAGTAAAGAAGCTGGGGTTATAAAGGAATTTTTGTCTCTGGATAAGATTAAATCCTTAGCACAATCACAACTACTTAAAGATGGAGTAAATCCTAAAATTTCTATTGCAGGGGATTTTGAATATGTAGCAATAAATAATTTAAACAACTGGTATACAGAAAATAAGGTTGAAACGAATATGCCTATAGAGGACTTATTTGCTTCAATAAGAGATAGATATAAAATTAGCGACGAGCTAAGTAATTATGAAATTAGATCTATTTTAACTATTTATAATCAAATTAGCAAACAAGGGCATTTAGCATACCAGCCTATAAATTTGGCTTATGGTATCAAAGAATCTACAGTTGCAAGAATAGAAGAAGGATTAGTTGAAATGCCAGGGGTAAATGTGTCTATAGAACCCGTGAGATACTATCCAGAAGGTACGACGGCTGCTCATATATTAGGATATTTAGGTAAAATAAGCCAGGCCAATGAGATTGAGAAGTATATAAATCAAAATAACTATTCACCAAGTACTATTATTGGAAAGACAGGTATAGAAGAAAGCTATGAGGATGTTTTAAGTGGTGTAAGTGGTGTAAAAAGGGTAGAGGTAGATGTAATTGGTAATACAACTAAGGTTATTGAAGAAGAAAAACCTATAGCTGGAGACAATGTTTATCTTTCTATCGATCTATCAACTCAAAAGGTTGCTGAAGAAGCTCTACAGGAAACTTTATCTAAACTTCAGTTTGCAGGGACATATGAGAGTCAGTGGGGAGATTATAAATTTGGAATTAATAAGAGTCAGAATAGGCCATATATCAACGCAACATCAGGGTCTATTGTAGCTATAGATGTTAAAAGTGGACAACCAATTGCCATTGCAAATTATCCATCATATGATCCAAACCTGTTCTCCACAGGAATTTCAGATACGGATTGGGAAAGTTTGTTCCCAGAGGATGAGACGAATCCTCTGGCCCCAAGACCTCTTTATAATATTGCAACACAAACTGCAGTTCAACCAGGGTCCACATATAAGATGGTAACTGCTTTGGCGGGGCTGGAAAAAGGCTTGGACCCAAATTTAAGAATTCGGGATATGGGTTATGTTCAGGTTGGAAACAGAAGATTTAATGACCTTATTTATACTATGACAGGTGGAACCCATGGTTATGAGAATGTGTATGAAGCTCTAAGGGACTCATGCAACTATTATTTTTATACCTTAGCCCTTGGATACAATCAAAGAGCCAATCAGGATATTGGAGTAAAGGAAGAGATTGAAGATATTGTTGAGATGTCAAAAAAACTTGGCTTAAATGATAAAACAGGGATAGAAATAAATATTCCTGCAGAAGTCTCGGGAGGCGTACCAAATCCTCAGAGAAAAATCATAAGTACAAAATATTCATTAAAGCAATTTTTATCAAGAACTATAAGAAATTATGTAAAAGAAGGGGTAACACTTTCAGAAAAAGAGATAGAAGAATCAATTGAGGAAATTATCAGCTGGATAGAATATGAAGATATTTTAACGAGAAATGAAGTAATAAGAAGACTTGATAAATTAAATATTGACCCTGAAAGAAAACTTCCAGGAGAAAGGGAAGGTCTTGCAGATAAGATAAAATATACCTACTTAAATCAGGCGGGATGGAATATTTCAGATACAATAAATGTTACTATAGGGCAAGGAGATAATTCATATACTCCTATACAAATGGCTAACTTTATTGCAACTCTTGCTAATGGAGGTTATAGACATAATCTATCCCTTATAGAGAGTGTTAAAAATTATGATAATACCATCACTTCATATCAACATAAAGCAAATCCTGATAAAATAGAGTTAAATAATTATGAAAATATAGATCATGTAAAAAAAGGAATGGAAATGGTTTCTACTGATGGAAATTCAAGAAGAATTTTTGAGAAGTTTCCTATAGGGGTTGCCTCGAAAACTGGAACTGCACAGAGAAGTGGTATTAATCCATCTACCGGTGAAAAATTTGATGAATTTTCATGGTTTGTAGCTTATGCTCCAATAGATGATCCAGAAATAGCAGTAGCAGGGGTTATTATTCAGGGTGGTAGTGGAGGTTATGCTGGACCAATGGTTAGGGATGTAATAGCTCAATACCTGGGATTAAATAATACTGAAACTGAAAATAAAATGCCATATGAAAACATCTTAATTAATGAATAAAAATCTATTACGAATAGGAAAGTCCAACTACTTAATTTTTTAATTTAAGGGACTTTTCGTGAATGAGTAACAAGAAAAGTTACATCTAACGTTTTTCGAAACTTTTCTTCTTAGATACTAGCTTTTTGATAAGCTTATGTTGTAAAATATTGTCTAATGATAGGGATGGAGGAAAGATAATTGAAAAAGGATTTGGTTACCTTTAAAGGAGTATCTGAGGGAGTTTACCTTGATGTACATGGTAGCGATTTATCGGAAATTAAAAAGGAACTGGCTGAAAAGCTTAATAACTCATCAAAATTCTTCAGGGGTGCTAAATTTCTTGGAGTAATAAGTGATGATTTATCAGATGATGATATTGTAGATTTAAAGCTACTACTAAAATATAAGTATGAATTTAATATTTCCAATGAAGGTATACCAGAATATATTAAATCATATTATGACAGAAAAGATGAACAGATATATAATCAGGTATTTGAGGGTGTAGAAGAAGGTATGACGAAATTTGTTCATGGAACACTAAGAAGTGGACAAGAAGTGAACTATGATGGTAATATAGTAGTAGTTGGTGACGTTAATCCTGGTGCATTCCTAAAAGCAAGGGGAAATATTGTAGTATTAGGTTCGTTAAGAGGAGTTGCTCATGCTGGAATAGGGGGAAACAACGATGCAATAGTTGCGGCATATAGTCTATTACCGATGCAACTTCGAATTGCTGACATCATAGTAAGGCCTCCAGAAGGGGATATACAATATAAGTTGCCTGAGGTGGCAAAAATAGTTGAAGGGGAAGTATTAATAGAGCCTTACTTGCCTAATAAATAACTTTGTGAAGAACTGTTTATCACACATAGTTAAGTAATTTTAAATTAGGATAGTTAAAGTTGTGTGATGCATTTGCTTCCAATACTTAAAAGGGAGGAACATAAATGGAAAATGAAAAATTGGGAACTGCAATAGTTGTAACATCTGGAAAAGGTGGAGTTGGTAAAACTACAACAAGTGCAAATTTGGGAACAGGTCTGGCCATTTTAGGGTATTCAGTTGTTATATTAGATGCAGATATAGGATTAAGAAACCTGGATGTAGTTTTGGGATTAGAAAATAGAATTGTATATGATATCGTTGATGTGGTTGAGAAAAACTGCAGACTTAAGCAAGCCTTAATAAAGGATAAGAGATATGAGAAACTTTATCTATTACCAGCAGCACAGACTAAGGATAAAACAGCAGTTAAACCTGAGCAGATGGTAGAGCTTATTGGGGAGTTAAAAAAAGATTACGATTATATAATTATCGACTGTCCAGCAGGGATTGAACAAGGATTTCAGTATTCAATTGCAGGGGCTGATAGAGCGATAATTGTAACTACACCTGAAATTTCAGCTGTAAGAGATGCTGATAGAGTTATTGGAATATTAGAAGCTAAAGAAATACATAATCCTAAGCTTATAATCAATAGAATCAGGCCTGATATGGTTAAAAGAGGAGATATGATGAATATCGATGATATTATTGATATCCTTGCTATAGATTTGTTGGGGATCGTGCCTGATGATGAATCAATAGTAGTATCTACAAATAAAGGGGAACCTGTTGTAATTGATGAGAAATCAAAAGCAGGACAAGCATATAGAAATATAACTAGAAGAATTACAGGTGAAGAGGTTGAACTTTTAAACCTTGAAGCTAATGAAGAAGGTAAGTTAAGCAAAATATTAAAACTACTATTTGGTAAATAAGGAGGTATATCATGGATTTCTTTAAAATGTTCACTAAGAAAAAAGAAAACAGTAAGAATGTAGCTAAAGAGAGACTTAAACTTGTATTAGTGCATGATAGAGCCGACTTAAGTCCAAAATTATTAGAAATGATGAAAAATGATATAATTCGTGTAATTTCTGAATATGCAGAGATTGATGATGAAGGATTAGATATTAAATTAACAAGAATGAAAAGAGATGGCGATACTACTCCTGTATCAGCTCTTGTTGCAAACATACCTATTAAAAAGGTGAAGGATAATAAATAACAATTAAAACTCTAACTTAGTTAGGGTTTTAATTTTATTTTTGGTATAAAACTTACTTTGTCTAAATATTCTATATAGACAAGGTAGGTGATAATATTATGAGTAAAATACATAGACCGATTTCAAGGAGTGGGATAAAACCCAAGGTTAGGAATAAGATTAAGGTTCAAATGTATAAGACAATAATAGCTGTTTTATTTTTAATAGCAATTATTGTTACAAAGAACATTAATTCAAAAGTAACTAATAATTTTATTAACATTGTAAAAAAAGGTGTAACTTACAAGTTTGATATCGTGGAAGATTCCAAAAGGATTTTTAATGGGTCACAGATATTTGTTAAAGATTCCATAGAGTCCATCTTGGTTTTTAATCAGGAAAGTGAGTATATATCACCTATACAAGGGGATGTTTTTAGAAGCTTTGACCAAGAGGTGAGAGTTGGAAATAGTATTATTAAAAATAATGGTCTAGATATAATGGTAAAAAGTGATAAAAATCCAATTTCTATAATTAACGGGGTTATTGAATCTACTGAGCAGAGAGGAAATAAAGGTTACTATGTATCAGTAGTAAATGAAGAAATAAAAGTAGTATATGGATATCTTTCTAAAATATATGTAACAAATGGAGAAAGCGTTGAGGTAGGGACTGATATTGGAGAAATTGGGACAAACAAGGATGGAAATAAGTATCTAAGGCTTGAAATATATAAAAATGATAAGTCTGTAGATCCTCTAAAATATTTTGATTTAGAAAGTTTCAATTAATTATT
>CAZHLF010000115.1:0-7764 GCA_964532845.1 uncultured Tissierella sp. | reverse complement strand
GGTGCCTGGGGAAAAAACTTTTACAAAAGTGAGGAATTTCCCCTTGCAAAAAACATCTTATTATTTTGACCAAGTAAGATATTGAGCATTTTGTTTAATCATATTCGGAGCTCGCCCTATCACCTAATTTAATAAGATGTTAAATATTGCTTAGTATAAATACAATTCTGATATACCGCTTTGATTGACAGATCATTTTAAACACAAAATAATTACGATGTAATGATGGCGAGTGTCACCTAAGATGATTAGCAAAGGATATGGAAGGAGATGAGTGATAATATTATGGCTCAAGAATTTTTGACTACAGATAATATTGGTAACTTTACGTTTCAGTTATTTACTGTTATGGCTGCAACAGAGTTCACAAAAAGATTTATTAGTAAGATATTCAAATTAAGAAAGAAAGAAAATAAGATAGCTACTGAATTTATTGTTTTCGCAATTTCTCTGACTTTGTCAATTGTAAGGACGTTAACAGATATAAATGCAGCTTGGAGTACAGTTTCTAATTGGTTAGTCAATTTTTTATTAATTCTAATTAATTCTTTAATAATTAGTTATCTTTCAATTGCAAGCTATTCCAAGATTCTAGAACCTAAAGAAGATTTTAATAAGGAAAAGGATGAAGTCTGTTAATCACCCAAAAGCTAGGGGCCAGGGAAGCCTCCGAAAAACTAAAATAACTTGCAATAAATGGTTAAGTATTAACCATTTATTGCAAATATATACTGTATTTTCCATATACATGTGATATAATATAAGCATGGTAAACATTCAAATCTGGAGGTTTGAGAGCTATGCTAAAGAAAAATACAGGTCAAATTGATGTAATCGATCATATGATATTTGATAAATTAATTCCTAAGGACCACTTTTTAGTAAAAGTAGATGCAATTGTTGACTTTTCATTCGTATACGAAAAAGTAAAGGATAAGTATAGCAATATCGGAAGAGGTTCAAAAGACCCAATTATGATGCTAAAGATATTGTTACTTGAATATTTGTATAGGCTATCTGATGTGGAAATAGTTAATAGAATCAAGACTGATGTGGCTTTCCGATGGTTTCTAGGTTTAAGCATAAATGATTCAGTTCCAGATGATACTACAATTAGTCATTTTAGAGTTAAACGCTTAGGAGAAATCGATTTTGAACAATTCTCTTATGAAATAGTTAAGCAATGCATTGCAAATGACTTAATTGGAAGAAAGCGCTACATAGTTGATTCTACTGATGTAGCAGCTAATGTTAACTATCCATCAGAAAAAGTATTAATAAGAAATGCATATAAAAATGTCATAAAAGAAGTTGCTAAGTTCGACGAAAGCTTGGCTAAAGAACAAATGGAAAAATTTGAGAACGATTTAGACCAAGAGTATTCAACTAGTGAGAGCGTAAGCTCCAAGACTCATTTTCTAATAGCAGATAAGCATCTAGCTGAGCTATATACAAAAACATATAATGAACTCCAAAACAATGATATCTACAAAGAAAGATTTAGTATTTGTTTTGATATAATCGATCAATACACAAATAGCAAGGGTGATAGAATAGTAAGTGTGGTTGATCCAGATGCCCGTGTTGCACATAAATCTTTTAGAAATATAAAACGAGGATATAAAAATCATATAATCATTGATGAAGATAGTGAGATTATCTTAGCATCTTCACAAACACCATTTAATGTAAATGACGATAAAAAACTTAAAGAATTAGTTGAAAAGGTAGATACAATTCTTGATCTTAAGCCAGAAGAATTATCCGCAGACAAAGCATATGGAACTACTGATAATAGAGCTTTTTTAAAAGATAAGGATATAATTGCTAATATAGCATTTTACAACGACTCTAATAAAGACAAGGATTCTGCAGGATTAAGAGACTTTGAAATAGCTGATGACTTAAGCTCAGTTATCTGTCCAAAAGGTATAAAATCTACTGAATATAAAGAGACAACAAATGTTAACAAGAAATATAGAAAATTTAAAATAGATCAGTTAATTTGTGAAAAGTGTCTACTAAGACAACAATGTTTATCTAAGAACAAAGCAGGAGAAATAGTAACTAAATCAAAATTCTTATTGGTACCTGAAAGATATGACGCTGTATTACGAGATTCTAGGAGAGTTGAAACTGAGGAATTTCAAACAGCTTATAATAAGCGATATAAAATTGAGAGAAGATTTGCAACTATGGTATTAAATCATGGCCTTAGAAGGTGTAGATATTTAAGAATGAACAGAGCTAAAATCCATATAACATTAGCAAATATGGCTTCAAACATAGTTAGGATGATAAATTTACTATGGAGTCCTAGCACCGCTGTGCCCAATAATTAAAAAGAGCTCAAAATATGAGCTCTAATAGTTAAAATAATGTTATAAACTAGGGTGTTTTAAATTAAAATTCATTAAGTAAAGTATTTTAAGGGATCGGGAATTCAATTTCGAAAAAAGGTGCATTTTAAGTGGCTTTTTTCGGAGGCTTCCCAGGCACTAACTTAATAACTTATTTAATATTCTGAAAACGCAATACAATTCTTGTCACCGATATAAACATGATTACTTTGACACCATGATTAGCAGTGAAAGAGAAAGGGCATTTTAGAAGCAGGGATGTCCGTTTTTATAAAAGGCCACGGTGCCTGCCAATTAACTTCATAAGTTTTGAAACATTCTGACAATTTTCGATTAACATTCACAGAATAATGATTTTATGACTTATTATATAAGGGTAACTCTTTTTTAATATAGTATAGCTCTATGATGATTCAAAATTAAAGACACCTTAATGTTAGTGGATAACATTAAGGTGTTTGGAATTGTATTATTAGCCATTTTAAGATTAATGTTAAGCTTTAATATTAGATATTCAAAGTGAAGCAGTCGATAAATTTATTCGATTCATTAATTATATGATTTCAATTATCATTCTAGGACTGCAGATCCTGCAGTCCTAGAATTTTTATCACAAAATGACTGCTTTTTTGACTAGATAATTACTCTAGTAGAAAATCTATTATATTTCTTACTTTTATCCCAGAAAAATCATTAAAGATGGTTTGATCCATAGTAAGTATATATTTTGGGTAATTATCTGATATAGACTCAAGAGGACGTAATTCTCGCTCTCTTGTCTTTTCATCTAAAATTGTCGCTGAAACTTGATAATAAATTTTCTCATCTGATTTATTTGCAACAAAATCAACTTCTAATGAACCAACTTTTCCAATTGTTACATTGTAACCCCTTCTTAGTAATTCTAAATAAACAATGTTTTCTAAAACATGGCCATAATCAGTATTACGAAGTCCTGTAAGTTGGTTACGAATGCCCATATCTACAATATAATATTTTTCCAGAGTTTTTAGAAACATCTTACCCTTTAAGTCATAGCGATTAGCTTTATAGATGATGAATGCATTTTCAAGCATTTTAAGATAATTATCAATTGTATCACTTGTGGTTTTTCTTCCACTGCTCGTCAGATAATCACTTATTTTTTTAGTTGAGACGATACTTCCAATATTTGCAGCTATAAATTTTAATATGCTATCTAGAAGTGCTGCATCTCTCACACCATTTCTTTCAATAACATCTTTAACAAGAACAGTATTGTAAATCCCTTCAAGGAAGGGCCCTATTGTATCTGGATTATCCATTAGGTCAACTACAGTTGGAAGTCCACCGAATTTAAGGTATTGGTTAAACTTCTCTTGAAGGTTTTGATCATTATTATTCTCAATAAAATCCAAATACTCTTTAAAGGACAATGGTTGCATTTTAATTTCTACATATCGACCAGAAAGCAATGTGGAAAGCTCAGATGATAGTAAATAAGCGTTGGAACCTGTAATGTAGATGTCAACATTTGCATCCACAAGAAATGAATTAATAACTTTTTCCCATGAAGATACTTGCTGGACTTCATCAAGTAAAATATAATGTTTGTCTATGTTATTAATAAGTCTTTTTTTTATATAAGCATGTAGCTCCTTATAGCTTGTAATTTCATCAAACTCAAAGGATTCAAAATTCATACGTATAATGTGGTCATTTGATACACCATTTTCAAATAAATGATTTTCAAAAAGAGAAAGTAGGGTTGACTTACCACAACGCCTTAAACCAGTTATTACTTTTATTAGGGGCTTATCTCTATACTGGATAAGCTGTTTAAGATAAAGATCTCTATTTTTCATTTCATCACCTCTTATTAAAGAGTATATCCTAAAAAGTAAATTTTAACAATAATTATTCGAGTATGGTCTAACAAAATTGAAATGGCTCCGGTGCCTGGGAAGCCTCCGAAAAACTAAAACAACTTGCAATAAATGGTTAAACATTAGCCATTTATTGCAATTATATACTGTATTTTCCATATACATATGATATAATATAGGCATAGTAAACATTCAAATCTGGAGGTTTGAGAACTATGCTAAAGAAAAATACAGGACAAATTGATGTAATCGATCATATGATATTTGATAAATTAATTCCTAAGGACCACTTTTTAGTAAAAGTAGATGCAATTGTTGACTTTTCATTCGTATACGAAAAAGTAAAGGATAAGTATAGCAATATCGGAAGAGGTTCAAAAGACCCAATTATGATGCTAAAGATATTGTTACTTGAATATTTGTATAGGCTATCTGATGTGGAAATAGTTAATAGAATCAAGACTGATGTGGCTTTCCGATGGTTTCTAGGTTTAAGCATAAATGATTCAGTTCCAGATGATACTACAATTAGTCATTTTAGAGTTAAACGCTTAGGAGAAATCGATTTTGAACAATTCTCTTATGAAATAGTTAAGCAATGCATTGCAAATGACTTAATTGGAAGAAAGCGCTACATAGTTGATTCTACTGATGTAGCAGCTAATGTTAACTATCCATCAGAAAAAGTATTAATAAGAAATGCATATAAAAATGTCATAAAAGAAGTTGCTAAGTTCGACGAAAGCTTGGCTAAAGAACAAATGGAAAAATTTGAGAACGATTTAGACCAAGAGTATTCAACTAGTGAGAGCGTAAGCTCCAAGACTCATTTTCTAATAGCAGATAAGCATCTAGCTGAGCTATATACAAAAACATATAATGAACTCCAAAACAATGATATCTACAAAGAAAGATTTAGTATTTGTTTTGATATAATCGATCAATACACAAATAGCAAGGGTGATAGAATAGTAAGTGTGGTTGATCCAGATGCCCGTGTTGCACATAAATCTTTTAGAAATATAAAACGAGGATATAAAAATCATATAATCATTGATGAAGATAGTGAGATTATCTTAGCATCTTCACAAACACCATTTAATGTAAATGACGATAAAAAACTTAAAGAATTAGTTGAAAAGGTAGATACAATTCTTGATCTTAAGCCAGAAGAATTATCCGCAGACAAAGCATATGGAACTACTGATAATAGAGCTTTTTTAAAAGATAAGGATATAATTGCTAATATAGCATTTTACAACGACTCTAATAAAGACAAGGATTCTGCAGGATTAAGAGACTTTGAAATAGCTGATGACTTAAGCTCAGTTATCTGTCCAAAAGGTATAAAATCTACTGAATATAAAGAGACAACAAATGTTAACAAGAAATATAGAAAATTTAAAATAGATCAGTTAATTTGTGAAAAGTGTCTACTAAGACAACAATGTTTATCTAAGAACAAAGCAGGAGAAATAGTAACTAAATCAAAATTCTTATTGGTACCTGAAAGATATGACGCTGTATTACGAGATTCTAGGAGAGTTGAAACTGAGGAATTTCAAACAGCTTATAATAAGCGATATAAAATTGAGAGAAGATTTGCAACTATGGTATTAAATCATGGCCTTAGAAGGTGTAGATATTTAAGAATGAACAGAGCTAAAATCCATATAACATTAGCAAATATGGCTTCAAACATAGTTAGGATGATAAATTTACTATGGAGTCCTAGCACCGCTGTGCCCAATAATTAAAAAGAGCTCAAAATATGAGCTCTAATAGTTAAAATAATGTTATAAACTAGGGTGTTTTAAATTAAAATTCATTAAGTAAAGTATTTTAAGGGATCGGGAATTCAATTTCGAAAAAAGGTGCATTTTAAGTGGCTTTTTTCGGAGGCTTCACAGGCACCGGAGCCCTTACGGAGAACGCTGGTCTCCATACACAGTTGCTGATGAACTAAATACAAACTTCCGAACATCATGTTTAATACACATTTTACTAAGTACCATCGTAGAAACTATGTTATTGTAATAATACTTCAGCGGCATAGAGACAGACTCTCCTGCTGCTTTAAGTCCAGCAAAATGAATTACTCCATCTATTTGATGTTTATTGAAAATCTCTTCTACCTCAACTCCGTCTGTTACATCTACTTGATAGAAAGTTTGTCTAATTCCTGTTATTTTATGAAGCTTGTCCAGTACATCAATCTTTGAATTGATTAGATTATCAGCAATAATTACTTCATGATTATTCTATAGTAGTTCCACAACAGTATGGCTGCCTATGAATCAAAGGCCTCCAGTTACTAGTATATTCATCTTTATTTTTCCCCCCCTATAAGTAACAAAATAAGTATTTAGTGCTATTAGAATTGTGTACTAATAGCTTAATATTCAATAACTTATTAACTTAGGTGACAGGCACCGGGCCCCTGGAGCCCCTTTGGAGCCCCTTTAATTTTTAGGTATACTTTTATTATATCGAAGCATACTATATTACATGATCCTTTACCGATGGTTTAGGATAAGCAAAGGTTTCATCTACTGAACCATAAATCAGTGGTTGTTACTTTCGCTTTATTGACAAAATACATTGGCAAATGTATAATGTAATTACAAAGATATCAAATATTTGTCGCTCCCTGATATGCGACTAACAAATGGTCAGGCTCAAATAACTGTCGCTACTCGATATGCGACTAATAAAAGGTCGAGTTCAAATGTTGTTGAGACTCTATCCATTAAGATGGGTAGAGTCTTATCTTTGTAAGGAGTTTACTGCCAATGAATAAAGGTAATTTTTATTTTTTAAATGATCAATATTTCATAGACTTTCCAGATAGCTATTTGATGAAGAATAAAGAGACTTTGAATGGAGTAATCCACGACCGTCCGTGTTTCTTCGCTTTCGAAGACCCAAGCACTTCACTTTTTTGGGTAATACCCTTTTCTTCTAAGGTATCCAAATTTAAAGACATTTATTCAATAAAAATAGCTAAACATAAGAAATGTGATACGATTGTTTTTGGAGAAGTTTTGGGTCATGAAAAGGCTTTTTTAATACAAAATATGTGTCCAATTACAATAGAATATATTAATAATGAATATATTGATCCTGTTGGAAGTATTCCTGTCCGCGTAGATGGAGTATTAGAAAAAGATCTTATAACAAAAGCTAAAACAGTCTTAGCTTTACAACGTAAAGGTGTTAAATTAATTTTTCCAGATGTACTAAAAATCGAAAAAGAACTTTTACATAATATTAGTAAATAAAAACAACCCACGAAGTAGCTTTATAACTTTTATCAGGCAACTTAGTGGGTTACTTTGTGCGTTTCTAATAGTGTAGTGATTTCCTTCATTTTTGAAGAATAAAGTTCCACTATTTAAAAAAGTGTAGCTGTTTTTTAATGAATAGTATTAACTCGGTCATTTTTTTAGGATCCTCGGAGTACTTTAGTAACGCTGGCTAGATTACTATAAAATATTGTTGAAAGTTGAGGTGAGATTATACTTTATAAGTCACAAATT
>CAZHLF010000114.1:1171-7773 GCA_964532845.1 uncultured Tissierella sp. | reverse complement strand
AAGTCAGCCTTTCTAAATATATTTGCTACTATATCGCTTTTTGCATGAAATACTACTCCTGCATAACAGTCATAACTTTCAGGGATAATCCCTTTTGCCATTGGAGTTAATACTACAGGGATATTGTTATCAAGAGCAAATTTTCTAATAGAATCATGAAGCTTGTGTCTTATAGCAGTAAGCCCCACTGCAATTATAGGCATCTTTGCTTTTTTAATCACTTCCACTGCATTTTCCAGATCCTCTTTTTTAGGAGATACTAATGGTAAAGTTTCTAATTTTATCCTCAAATCATCTGCTTGGACTTCATCGCCATCAGCACCTGCAGGTAAGCCGATATGGACTGAGCCAGGATTTTCTGATGTTGCCATGGTATATGCTTTTGTCATAGTCTCTTTGAAGTTTTTACTTGATAATCTGGTTGTCCATTTAGTGACCGGAGCCATCAAGGCCTGATGATCAATATTCATTTGAATTCTTCTGCCATAATCTTCATCTTTAAATTCAGATGTAAAAGCTATTAAAGGAGATCTGTCCAATAAGGCTCCTCCCACCCCAGTTGATAAATTTGTAGCTCCAGGTCCATAAGTAGCATGACATACTCCAGGTACTCCTGTTAATCTACCGATTACATCTGCCATCATGCCAGCACTTTGCTCATTAGCAACTGTTATAAATTCAATACCATTATTTTTCATAGCCTCCATATAAGGAATTGATGGACCCCCTGGTATTCCAAAGGCATACTTAACACCCATTTCCTTTAGTGTACTGGCTACTCCCAGTGCTAAAGTTGTCATATTAATCATCCTTTCATATTTAAGTATATATATTAATTTATTAATCTAAGTTTACTTCCTAAATGTAATAACTTATATAACGATCCCAATAAAAGTAAACATTCTCTCTTTAAATCCCAGGCAATATCCCCCACAGCACCACTGCAATTAATTATAACATATGCAAACATTTTCCCCAACAAGAAAAAAAGGATGGTTAGATCCCACCCTTATCCTTTATTACTAATACAGTATTTAGTTTTCTGCCAGGCGCAGTAATCATCTTTCCCTTAGCATAAAGGGCTGAAGAAGCACCACCATCTAGGTTCATGGCTCTATCGCAACCAAGTTGAATCATAATTTGAGCAAGCTCGTCCATATTTAAGTTGCTTCCTGTTACAAGCTTTAACTTATTATCCTTTGTAATACCAAGTGCTGATCTCTGCGCCCTATTTACAGTAATTTTATCTTCAGCAAAACCTTGAGCTGCAGCATTTGCTATGGACTTACCATCCTTAACTAAAAATGGTCCTGCAGAAATCATATATTCAGCAGAGTTTAAATCTATTCCACTTGAAGCTGCCACAGTCATAGGCTCAAGTAAAGCTGCATTGTTATTAGCTACAGCTTGGTTCATAATGTTTAGGGTATCCAGTTTTAAAGTAGATTCATGGTAGAAGTCTACAGTTCTTCCTACTGTAAATCTCTTTGAAACATATTCATCATTTGCTGCATCCTTGCCATAGTAGATCACAAATCCATTTGAAGGTATACTTACAGTAGTTGTTTTTAACTCTATTTTAGTAACCGCTCCATTTGTAACAGTAACTGTCTTACCCTCTGGAACCGTAAAGCCGGTTCCTCTTTCTGGTGTATAAAGATATACTCCTGATGAATCTATAGGCTTGCTGTTTATGTACCAGATATTGAATATATTAAAATCCATATCATTTTTACTATTATTCCAGTTATTCTTAGTCTTTTTATCTAAACTTCCAAATAGTTTTGTCTGCTTAGCAGATACTACAAGAGGTGTTGGTGTAGCAACTTCACCTTTTTCAGCAGCTGCAATCATATTATAGCTAAAGCTAACTGTTCTTCCAGGTTTGAATCTTGCATTTATATAATTATCATCTGCTGCATATTGTCCATAATAGATAATATATCCGTTTGAAGGAATAGAAGTTTGTTGAGGGCTCTTAAGTACTCTAGTTACCTTGTTTTCTATTACCTCAACAGCTGTTCCTGTACTAAGCCATATGCTTGTCCCTCTAGCAGGTGTATAAAGATATACTCCTGTATTATCTGTAGGAAGATTATTCACATACCAGATGCTAAAAATATTAAAATCCATGGCCTGAGTTGTATTGTTCCATTGGTTTTCTGTCTTTCCATCCAGGTATCCATTTATAGTAGATTTGAAACGATCCATTGCTAGCTTGTTTCCTTCTTTGATTAAAAGAGAAGTGTTCTCTCCTTCAAGATATGTAAATTTCTTGTTCTTGATTATTGAACCATAAGGCTCTAATGAATTATATGCATCAAAGAAGTTTGCATTAATTGCTGCTGCAGCATTTTTTCTCTTGATGATGGACTGGAAATCCTCTGCTCCATGTACTCCATCGTTAGCAGTAGCAACCTCCAGGCTAATATCTGGACTGTTTAAGTTTACTGTGACTACATTTACATTTTTTACTTGATTATTAATGTTGAAGGATTTCACTTCAAAAGCTATATCATTTGGTGCTGCAAATGAACTGCCTATAATACCCAAAACCAATGATAATGCTAAAACTAAGATGAATGTCTTTTTCATTTTATCACTCCTAGATGCATTTTATACTATTATACTACTTATGGGAAATATTAACAATATAGCAAAAAACTTAGGGTAACTCCCTAATGGAAGTCACCCCTCTTATTAGTTACTTATTGATAATACTTATCTTAATTCTTAATTCTCCCTATTGTGGAATTAAGATTATTTGGTTAGGGAATATTAGATTAGGATTCTTTAGATTATTATACTCTGCTAAAGCTTTCCAATCCTTACTATATTTTATTGCAATCTTGGACAACCAATCTCCAGGTTGAACTACATATTTAACATCTTCTTTTACAGGTGTAGTTGGAGTTGGTTCTACTGGAGTAGGTTCTGGCATAGGAGTTACTTCGATTCCATGTGCCTTTAGAACATCATCAGGAATTAAGCCTTGCTTAATCATATCATCAGCATTAATAGCCTTTGCATTGTAACTTCTTCCATCTTCTGAAACAGGAAGCTTTAAGTTTCCTGCCTTGATTTCTTCAATTAAATAGTGTCTTAAAGGATGATCTAAATCAGCACCTATTATTTCCCAATTATTATCAACTACAGGAGCAATAGGAGTATTTTCAGCTATATAATCAGCGATATAGCTTCTTAGTGACTTTGGATCTGATTCAAAATATGGCTCTCCACTTATTATTCCCATATTCTTTAGTCCACCATATCTATAGTTGTTGATTGCAAGTTTAATCTTATCATCTGCTTTAAGAGGCTGACCCTTAAACATTAAGTCAACTATTCTTTCTCCCGCAGGTTTAGAAACATCGACCTTGTAATCTACTCCTTGGAACATATCGTAGTTATATCCTCTGATATTTGGATTGAAGCTAATGTTTATATCTCCAGGTACAAATGTATTGTAATATGTTGCTGACCATTCCATATATGCCTTAAGCTGAGCACCTGTAACTTCTATCCCTACTAGAGTATTTGGATATTTGTAGATTTCAAATATAGAAGCATAAGTTACATTGCCTGTTCTTAAGTTTGAAGTCTGGCTAAATAATGCAGCTCCTGCTACATCAGCACCAGTGTATTTAATCTGAACATCATTGATTAAGTCAATAACTCCTGTATCCATTACCTGTGCAGCCGGAATTCCAGGAATCTCTGGAGCTGGAGAGAAGTCTTCGGTTACAGTACCTATTACTCCCACAAGGAAATCTAATGTCTTTTGATGATATTCCTTTGCATATTCTTTTAACTCTTCACTTGCTGCATATTCCTTTACATCAATAGCCTTTACTTCACTATTAACTATAGTCCATTTGCCATCAGCTTTTGCCAATTCATAGTCAAATCTAACTACTTGACCACCAGCATTCTTAGCAGCACCTACAAGAGTATTTCCAACCTTTTGTTGTTCTGTAACATGAGCATGACCTGTTAGTACTCCTGCAACCTCTGGGAAAGCAGCTATTACTTCGTCTGCACCGTCTCCACCATACTCAGATTCATATCCCATATGGGTTGATAAGAATATTATGTCTGCTCCCTTTTCCTTCATTTCAGGAATATATTTCTTTGCTGTGTCCAGTGGTGATGCAAAATTTAAGTCCTCTGTCTTTGGTCCATCCCATCTTGGAATATTAGGGTTTGTAATACCAAGGATACCTACCTTTACTCCCCCAACTTCCTTGATAATATAAGCTTCTGTAAGGAAAGAACCATCTTTCTTGTATGTTGCATTAGCTGCCAATAATGGAAATTCAGCTTCCTTTTCCATCTTATCAACTAATTCAAGACCAAAGTTGAACTCATGGTTTCCTAGTGTCATTGCATCATATTTCATAAGATTCATTGTGTCAATTACAGGATGTTTTTCTTCTAGCTTTGTGTTGTACAAGTCGTCTGAAAGAATAGTTCCCTGAATTGTGTCTCCATTGTCTATAAGTAGAGTATTAGGGTTTTCCCCTCTAATCTCCTGAATTACTGTATAGACCTTTGCCATTCCAAGATTATCTACTTCCTTCCCATCTTCATAGGAATAGTTATAGATATTTGCATGAAGATCCGTTGTACCGATTATAGTAAGTTTAACGTTTTCCTCTGCTGCAAATGAACTCATTGGAGTAGCCATAATACCGAAAATCATTACAAAAGCTACTATTAAGCTAAAGAGCTTCTTGTTTCTAAACACTGTATCTCCTCCTTTTTTTGTTGTATATTATATGTATTCTACAAATAAAAACGAAATCCTTCTTTTTTGTGGAAATTGTTAACAAAAAAGAGGTTCTGACTACGGCTAGTCAGAACTTCTTTTTGTGAGTTTTTTATATACTAATATACAGCTATAACTATAATATTTATGTCTCCGTAATAGCAAATTATGTGAACTAAAAAATTATCTTCAATCCTTCAGGTACTATTTCTACTGTAGCCTTCAATATTTCTTCAATGAAATTTATTGGAACATATGTCTTGTCTTGGGTCAAAACCGGAGCTGTTCCAAGTTTGACAAGCATTTTAGCAAAGTTATATCTATCTTCCCCTATTGTAACTGCTGTCCATTGTGGACCTCTTACTAACTCCACTGTCTTAGTTGCTTGATTCCATGATACTTTATATCCAAGGGATTCTCCAACAAGTCTTAGAGGAATCATCCTCTTTCCATTCATTTCTTTAATAAATTCATTTTTCAATATAAATTCATTTACTATTGGAAGTTCTTCTCTCATAGGCATAACCACAACTTTCTTAGGAGTTGTTTGTGCTGGATGACTTTCTAAAACTATATCATAGAAGATTATAGCATCTCTATTCTTAATTTCTTCCTTAGTTAAATTATTTCCATCTTTATCAATTATAATCGTTTCAGCTGAAGGTCTCGCATATAGATCTTTTTCTGCATTCAAAAACTCTTCATCAAATTTTGACACCATTGCACCTTGCTCTTCATTATCATTAATTATCACAACATCTGGACTAAGCATAGGTGGATAGCTAAGTGCCATAACCGTATCCTTATGATAGTAGATTACAACCTCAGTTCCTACTACTAGCTTATCTTTTTCTGCAAAATTCATATCCTTATTATTTAGAAGTATAACATCTTTATCAATATATGCTCTAAGTGCATTAAGTCCTCCTTCTATTATACCGTTGCTAGCAACAATATAGAATTGTTCTCCTTCAGCATACACTTCATCTATTTTCCCTCTAAACTCAATAAATTCTGGATACATTACTCTCTCATTCTCCCTGACTTCAATTGGTGCAGAAATTGGTATAACTTGCATATTCTCTGCCTTAGAGGCTATAGGTGTTATAGTCATCATGGCAGCTAATGATAACGCCATAGCTTTTTTTATATTCATTTTTAGTACCTCCTATATTAAGATAACCCTATTCTACCAAAAATTATATAGAATAGGGTTACATAGGGGTTACAAAAGAAGCTCTGGAAACCCAGAGCTTGTAAATATTATCTGCCTATTAAATTTATTGTAAAATCTAATGTTTGTCCATCATCAGCTTTAATAGTTACATTTACTTTGTCTCCAAAGAAATCAAGATGGTCCTGAGTTATAACCTTTGAAATAGACATACTTAATTCATATCCTTCTCCAGGAAGTACAGTTCCTAACTTATTCTCAACATCCTTTAGTTCAATCCTACTAACTTTATTTGTTGATATTTTTGTAATATTCACTGGTTTATTGAACACTGCCTTAATAGTCCCAGCCTTTTCGTCCAAGTCAAATTTTACATCAATAGTGTTTTGATTAATTTCAACAACCGCATCACCCATGGAAGCTTTTGTTAACTTAAGTACTATATCATCTGCATATTTTACTTCTCCAATTACATCACCAATTTTAGAAGTACCCTTTACAACTACATTCTTTGCATCAGATGTTCTAACAACTAGTCTTCCAGTAATTATTATATTTTCTAGAATAATAGTTCCTGCTCCAACGCCTTCACCTATTATTATATCACCATTTATTGTAACATCCTTAATTTCTCTTATGTTTCTTTTTATTGCATATGAC
>CAZHLF010000114.1:0-1161 GCA_964532845.1 uncultured Tissierella sp. | reverse complement strand
GTAACATCCTTAAGGGTTATCTTTTCTCCATTTCTCATTCCATTTCCTTGGAATAATCCAGTGTATTCAGTAGAAGTATTTAAATACGTCTTAACAGTGTTATACATAACTTGAGCAAATTCTGCTCTTGTAATATTTTCTGCTGGGTTTAATAATCCATTTGAACCAGATATATAACCTGCGTTTATAAGAGAATAAACTTTTGCCTTAGCCCAAACAGAAATATTAGCTAAATCACTATATCCAGCAGGAGCTATATCACTATCCTCTAGCATTAAAGCTCTTGCAATAACAACAAATGCTTGCTCTCTTGTTATAGGATCATTAGGATTTAGACTATTTCCATCCCCTAAAAATGTTCCCATTGCAACCGCTTTAGCCATTTCTTCATAGAACCAATCTCCAGGCTTTACATCTACGAATTTATCAAGTGAAGCTAATTTAGTAGCACCAAATGCTCTATTGATAATTGTAGCCATTTGTGCTCTCGTTAGCTTTTCCAAAGGCATTATTTTACCATCAAATCCTGTTAATAATCCATTCTCAACTGCATTTAATAATGCCTCTGTTGACCAGTCACTCGGCATATCACTAAATACAGGGATACTTTTAGTAGTAGTCCCCCCAACCTCTGCCATTGCTGTCATTGGTGTAACTACCAATAATAAAGACAGCATTAATACCATAAGCTTTCTCATAATACTAATCATCCCTTTCTTTTATGCTTATTTTAATACGAGGATTCCCTCATCATTAACAATATGCAAACTTACTATATTTTTGTATATAAAGCAGAAAAAATATTAAATAAATTTCTCTTTGTAACTATTTTCTTTGGCTGAGAAATAATTATTGGCTCATTAGATAAAACTTTTTCTTGATTTTTTTCCGTAATTAAATCAAAATACTCCTCATCAATTAATTCATACATAATATCCAAGGCATTGTTAACATTTGGAGAACGGTGTCTATTTGAATGGCAATCTGTGCTTACAAAATGTATCATGTTATGCTTTAGAAGAACCTTTGCTGTGGTTTTTACTCTTGACCCATAAATTCCTTCTATACTATTAATATTTAACTGTGCTAATGCTCCCATGGAAATATATCTGTGCAGAATATTTGGGTCTTCTGATATTTTTGTATACCTTTCTGGATGAG
>CAZHLF010000113.1:0-7779 GCA_964532845.1 uncultured Tissierella sp. | reverse complement strand
CCTCTAGTCTTCCCTTCCACTTTGTATCATTTAGTCCTTCATAAAGCTGTTCATCAGTTATTTGGATAAGCTTCTTTTCCCTTAAAACCAGAAGAGTCGTTATAGCCAAAGATGCATTATGAACTTGATATTCTCCAAGCATTGATATCTTAATATTTTTAAGATTAATATCTTTGAAACTAAAATCAAATGTGCTGCCATAATCAGTTTGCAAATTTACAACTATGTTTTCAACTGGGTCTAGATAGAACTCTCCATTCATTTCCTTTGTAATATCCTTTAGGACCTGAAGAGCTTCATCCTCTTGTGGATATGATATAACTATTCCATTTTCTTTAATAATTCCGCCCTTTTGATATGCAATCTTAGCAAGAGTATCTCCTAATACATCAATATGATCATAGTCCAATGTAGTAATTATAGATGCAAGTGGGGAATCAATTATATTGGTAGAGTCAAATCGTCCTCCAAGACCAACTTCAAGTACAACATAATCACATTTTTCTTCTTGATAATACACGAAACAAATGGCTGTGACTATTTCAAATGTAGTAGGATGCTGTAATCCTTCCCCAAGCATAATTTCAGCCTTTTCCTTAACTATTTGTGTAATCCTAGCTAAATCATCATCCGGAATATCCACTCCATTTATCTGAATTCTTTCATTAAATCTCTCAAGGTATGGTGAGGTATAAAGTCCAGTCTTATAGCCTGCACTTTGTAAACAATGAGCAAGATATGAAGAAACAGAACCCTTACCATTTGTGCCAGCTACATGAAGATATTTTAATCCTTTTTGAGGATTTCCCAGGAGCTCCATCAACCTGCCAATAGAGCTTAATCCCAGCCTAGAGCCATATTTATCCTTATCGTTTATATAAGCTAATGCCTCTTGATAGTTCATTATATGTTCTTCCCCCTATTTGATTTTCGTTATGCTATCTAATCTTTCTAGAACTTTTTCTAGCATTTCTTCATACTTTCTTTGCTTATCTTTCTCCTCATTAACTACATTTTCAGGCGCCTTTGCAAGGAAACCCTGATTTGATAATTTCCCAACTACTCTTTTTATCTCGCCTTCTAGTTTTTCTTTTTCCTTCTCTAATCTTTCAATTTCCTTATCGAAATCTACAAGCTCCTTAAGTGGCAGATATACTTCAGCTTTATCAAGAACTACTGAAATATTGTCCTCTCCCAGATTTTCATTGGATTCAACCATTTGAATGCTTTCTGCACTGGCTAGGCTCATAAAGTATCTCTTACCATTTTGGATATAACTTCTGACCTTCTCATCTCCAGTTACAAAAATATTAGTAGCCTTTTTAGATGGAGCAATATTCATCTCAGCTCTAGCATTTCTTAAGCTCTTAATGGCTGCCTTTATATACTCAATTGATTCTTCTGAATCTTCAAATTGGAGTTCAGCTTTGTATTTTGGCCAGGATGTTATTATTAAAGCTTCTTTGTTACCTGGCAGATGTTGCCAAATCTCTTCTGTAATAAATGGCATAAATGGATGGAGTAATTTTAAAATATCCTTTAACACATACATCAATACTTTTTGAGCAGTTTTCTTCGTATTTTCTTCACTACCATAAAGTCTTGACTTAACCATTTCAATGTACCAGTCACAATACTCATCCCAGATAAAATCGTAGATTCTTTGAGCTCCAAATCCTAGCTCGTACTTATCAAGGTTTTCAGAAACTTCCTTGATTACTTTATTTAGCTTTGATAATATCCATTTGTCCTCTTCTTCTAAACTGCTTAGCTCAAATGATTCATTGATAACATCCTCTTCAAGATTCATAAGTACAAATCTTGTAGCATTCCAAAGCTTATTGGCAAAGTTTCTATTTGCTTCAACTCTATCAATGGAAAATCTCATATCATTTCCAGGGCTATTACCTGTTAATAGTGTGAATCTAAGAGCATCTGCACCATATTCATCTATGATATCAAGTGGATCTATACCATTTCCAAGAGATTTACTCATTTTTCTTCCTTGAGCATCACGTACTAATCCAGTTAAGAATACATCTTTAAAAGGAACCTCTCCCATTTGTTCAATACTGGAGAATACCATTCTAATTACCCAGAAGAAAATAATATCATAGCCTGTAACTAGAACATCAGTAGGGAAGAAATAGTCCAAATCAGGAGTTTTTTCAGGCCAACCCAGAGTTGAGAAAGGCCATAATGCAGATGAAAACCATGTATCAAGAGTATCAGTATCTTGTCTTATGTTAGTGTTTGAACATTTAGTACATTTTTCTACTGGAGTGCGAGATACTATAACTTCTCCACATTCATCACAATAGTAAACAGGAAGTCTATGCCCCCACCATAATTGTCTTGAAATACACCAATCCTTTATACCTTCAAGCCAGTGGGTATAGATTTTTCCAAACCTTTCAGGAATAAAATTAACTTCACCTTTTCGATAAGCTTCCAACGCGGGTTTTGCTAAAGGCTCCATCTTTACAAACCATTGCTTTGATATAAGAGGCTCAATAATAGTCTTACATCTCTCGCAGTGACCAACTGCATTATCATGATCCTTAATAGCTACTAAATAACCTTTATCTTGTAAATCACTAACTATTTTCTTTCTAGCCTCAAATCTCTCTAAACCGTTATAAACTCCACCGTTTTCATTAATGGTTCCATTGTCATTCATGATAATACATTGACCAAGATTATGTCTCTCTCCTACCTCAAAGTCATTAGGGTCATGGGATGGAGTAATCTTTACAGCACCTGTACCAAATTCCATCTCTACATATCCATCTGCAATTATAGGTATTTCTCTTCCTACCAAAGGCAGAATGGCAAACTTACCTACAAAAGAAGTGTACCTTTCATCCTCTGGATTCACTGCAATTGCCAAGTCTCCAAGCATTGTTTCTGGTCTTGTTGTAGCAATTTCAATATATTCGTCACTATCCTTAATTGGATATCTTATCTGCCATATATAACCGTGACTATCTTCATGCTCTACCTCTGCATCTGATATAGCTGTGGAGCAACTAGGACACCAGTTAATTATCCTGTCTCCTCTATATATCAAGTCCTTTTCATAAAGTCTGATAAATACCTCTTCAACCGCCTTGCTTAAATTTTCATCAAGGGTGAAAGCCTCTCTAGACCAGTCACATGATACTCCCAGTTTCTTTAGTTGATTTTTTATCCTGCCACCATAGTGATGAGTCCAGTCCCATGCCTCTTCAAGAAATTTTTCTCTACCTAATGCATCTTTGGACCTACCTTCAGATTTTAGTTTCTCTACTACTTTTGCTTCGGTTGATATACTGGCATGATCTGTTCCAGGTAGCCATAATGCCTCATATCCATCCATTCTCTTCCATCTTGTCAAAACATCTTGAATAGTATTATTTAATGCATGACCCATATGAAGACTTCCAGTAACATTTGGTGGCGGCATCATTACAGTAAATGGCTTTTTATCTTTATCTACTTTTGGTGTGAAAAAACTGTTTTCATTCCAAAAATCATAAAGCCTATCTTCAAAATCTTTAGGATTATACGTCTTTGGTAAATTTTCTAACATAATCTTCCTCCTTAAATTACAGTTAATAAGTAATAGTGAATAGTGAATAGTTTTAAAACCTCAACCCCGAGATTCTTTACAGGCTCACAATGACAAATTATTACTCTTTACTTTTCACTCCTTATTGCTCACTAGTTTAAGTTATTCACTATTAGTTCTTCACTCTTCACTAAAAATGCCCTTCATCCAATAAAAAAAGGACGAAGGGCATCGCGGTACCACCTTAATTCCATGATAATCATGGCTCTTAAATATATATAACGGTATAACCGTTTAAGCCTACTATTATTCAGCCTAAAAGCTCAAAAGCTACATTCAACCTAAATTGCCCAAAGGTCTTCCAGCCATGGACCTCTCTCTATATAGGATATAGGTTTACTCCTCTTTATCTAAGCATATTCAGTAATTAACATCTTCTCATAATTATACGAATTTAATTAATTTTTGTCAACGGTATTTGATTTCACTTTCATCCCTAAAAATATTTTTAAATAATTATAGAATGCAACTAAATTTAAAAGCAGAGTTATTATTAAAAAAATTCTTATAATATCTACTGGAAACTTAATTACTATTGAGGTTATTGAGGCATATAGTGAAAAAGTAGCCAACTTTCCATATTTATTAGCAGGAATAACTCTCTTGTCCTTTCTTAAGTACAAAATAAAACCGCCTAGTATCATTACCAATTCTTTAATAACCATTGGTATAAGGATGAATAATGGTATAAAACCAGCTATGGTAAAGCTTATAAGAACTGCAAAACTCATCAATTTATCAGCAAATGGGTCAAGTGCTGCACCCAATTTAGTAGTTAGGTTAAACCTTCTGGCTATCTGCCCATCCAATATATCTGATATTCCTGCTAAAATAAATATCAGTCCTCCATATAATACACTATTTTCCATTCCCGAATGAAAAATATTAAGAAATATTGGAATCAAAATAATTCTAAATATCGTAATTATATTTGGTATATTCATTTACTACACCTCGCTTTAAAGTAACAATTCTAAGTCCCCTGAATAAGATATCATTAGATAAAAGCATTATATTACCATATTATACAAGGAGGGATTAAATGTCAAAGAAATTTAAACGACTATCAATTGTCCTGGTAATCATTATGATAATCGGGTTTACACTAACTGCATGTAAAAAAGAAACTGAATTAAAGGAAATCACTTTAATAGAAGTAACTCACAGTTTATTTTATACCCCACAATATGTAGCTCTAACCCAGGGCTTCTTTGAGGAAGAAGGACTAAAAATAGAGCTTGTAAATGGTAAGGGAGCCGACAAAGTAATGGCCGCTTTAATAAGCGGAGAAGCTGAAATCGGATTTATGGGACCGGAAGCATCAGTATATGTATATAACCAGGGAAAAGATGATTACGCTATAAACTTTGCACAGTTAACTCAACGGGATGGCTCTTTTCTAGTTGGTAGAGAAAAAGAAGACAATTTCTCTTGGACTGATTTAAAGGGTAAGGAAGTGCTTGGTGGACGTAAAGGTGGTATGCCTGAGATGACCTTGGAATATGTAATAAAGAAAAACGGGCTACAAATTCCTGAGGATGTTAATGTGAGAACTGACGTGCAATTTGATGTACTTGCCGGTGCATTTGTTGCTGGTGAAGGAGACTATGTAGCTCTATTCGAGCCTGTAGCTTCTTCACTTGAAAAAGAAGGAAAAGGCTATATAGTAGCTTCTATTGGTGAGGCTGGAGGATACATTCCTTATACAGCTTATTCTGCCACTAAAGAGTACATGGACAAAAATCCTGATGTGATTCAAAAATTTACCAATGCAATATTAAAGGGAATGATTTGGGTACAAAACAACGACACTGAAACTATAGCAAAAGCAGTGCAACCTCAGTTTCCTGATACTGATATTGAAACTTTAAAGGTTCTAGTTGAAAGATATAGGGCTCAGGATTCTTGGAAACCTGACTTAATAATTACCGAAGAAGGTTTAAATCATATGATGGATATTATGAATTTAGCAGGTGTCCTTGAAAAGAAAGCAGATTATGAGAAAATCGTAACTACAAAATTTGCTGAAGAAGCAATGAAGAATATTAAATGAACTACCGGCTTTGGCCGGTAGTTTTCATATTACTTATCTAGGTATAAAGCCTACCTTCTTATAAACTTTTCTAAGGGTTTTTTCTGCTTTATAGCTTGCCTTTAGAGCTCCTTCTTTATATACCTTTTCAAGATATTCCTTATCTGATATAAGCTCCTTATACTTTTCCTGAATTGGAGTAAGTCCTGCTATTACAACCTCTGCCAAATCATCTTTAAATGCACCATATCCAAGTCCTTCATATCTTTGAACAATAGTATCAGTAGCTTCTTTAGAAAATACACTATATATATCTAATAGATTTTTTAATCCTGGTTGTTCATCACTATATCTAACTACGCCTATTGAATCAGTTACTGCTCTTTTAATTTTCTTTCTAATAATATCCTTGTCATCTAAAATCAGAATAAAGGCATTTGAATCTTCATCTGATTTCGACATTTTAGCTTCAGGGTTTTGTAGACTCATTATCTTCGCTCCAAAATCCTTAATCAAAGGCTCTGGTACTACAAAGGTGTCGCTGTATCTATAATTGAATCTTTCTGCCAAGTCTCTTGCAAGCTCTAGATGTTGTTTTTGATCCTCTCCCACTGGTACAAAATGAGCCTGATACAAAAGAATATCTGCAGCCATTAGGACTGGATAGGTAAATAATCCTGCATTTAAATTTTCATCTGACTTCCTTGATTTTTCCTTAAACTGAGTCATTCTATTAAGCTGCCCCATATAGGTAACAGTATTTAATACCCATGAAAGCTCAGAATGGGCTGGAACATGGGACTGAATAAACAAAGTAGATTTTTCAGGGTCTATCCCAGCAGCCAAATAAATAGCCAATACCTCTAATGTTCTCTTTCTTAAGTCTGCTGGAACCTGAGGCACTGTAATAGCGTGTAAATCAACAATACAATAATTGCAATCAAACTCATCCTGTAGCTCTACAAAGTTTTTAATAGCTCCAATATAATTTCCAATAGTTAAATTCCCCGAAGGCTGAACTCCACTAAAAACTGCTTTTTTTTCCATTTTCTTTACCTCCTGAATAAAATAAAACCTTCATCTCTGTATAAGAGACGAAGGTTATCCGCGGTACCACTCTATTTGCTAAAAAGCCAACTCAGATCCTATAAGGGGGATTCCCTTGCCATACTTATTCTGGCAACACTCACAAGCCCATTCATTATTCCAGTGTTATTAGGCTTTCACCCTCCCTAACTCGCTACAAACCTTTAGAATGACTACTATTCTTGCTCAATGTGTATATTAGTACTATTATATACTTTTTTATAAATATTGTAAACTAATTAATGGTATATGAAAACTATACTTTTAAGCTTAGTATGTTATAATATTTATTTAATATGGAGGAAAATATGATGGATAATAAAATCTTAGAAAAAATCAAAAAATACATATTAGTTATTATAGCCATTACTGTATTAGGTGAATTGTATGTATATCCCCTTGATGAAAACTTTAGATTTACTAGTGGTGTAATAGCCTTTGGTCTAGTAATACTTTTACTAGATATCAATGAAATTGCACTATCCCTATGGGTAGCAGCAGCAACTCTGCTATTTAGAGGTTTTCTATTTAGTATAAAACTAGACTTCACCCTTATGGAAGGAATAACTGTCAATTTACCAAGTTCCTTATACTATGTTCTTTATGGACATCTAGCATATTTCTTCGGTGTAAGACAGAATAAGAAAAACCTCCCTCAAACATTTATTGCTCTTTTTACCATAGATTTTATAAGTAATTTAGTAGAGGCACTAGTAAGAAATAATTTGGAAGTCTCTTTATTTAAAATAATTATTGTCGCAGCTATCTTGAGGAGTACTATAATATATGGTATTTATATCTTAATTAAAGAACAAGAGGAAAAGATCAGAATGAATGAATTTGAAAAAAGATATCTCCAGCTCAATAATCTTATTTCAAATATTCAAGCAGAGATGTTTTATCTAAAGAAATCAACCCATGATATTGAAAAAGTAATGAGTAAAAGCTTTGAATTATATGAAACTAATAAGGAAAATGATAATATAAGTAAAAATTCATTATTTATAGCAAGAGAAATCCACGAGATTAAAAAAGATTATAACAGAGTTTT
>CAZHLF010000112.1:0-7779 GCA_964532845.1 uncultured Tissierella sp. | reverse complement strand
TATTCACAAGGATGATCCAAAGAATGCGCCTGATCGATGCTAATCATAAGTATGTAACTAATTTAAGTATAACTGATGATTATACTGGGAAATATTTCTCTTTAAGAATAGAAGAAGTTGATGGTATTAAGGTTTTTACTAAAATGTCGCACATTTATATTGGAGACGGGACAGAAGCATCTAAAGAAGATGCTACGACCTCATCTATTGTAAATACTATAAAAGGTAGCTGGGATTCAGTTACATTTACAAATAAAAATGCAGGTGAAGTAGATGTTTTGATTTTTCAAGAAGAAATTACAAGAGGGCACAAAGCTGAATATGAGTTGCCTATAAAAATTATTACATTTAATAATAATAATCTATTAACTAATATCGAAAATTTTGATTTAGTTTCTGGTCAAGTTTTATATTACCAAAATACTTCAGCTTCAAATCTATCAAGAGGTATTGACATAACAACCTCATCAGAAGGTATAGATTATTACACGGTAAGCTTTGATAGTCAAGGTGGGACTCCAACACCGATTGATATTACTGCAAAGTATGGATCCTATCAAAATATGCCAATTGCTAAACCATCGCTAAGTGGTTATATCTTCAATGGTTGGTATACAGAACCTCAAGGACAGGGAGAAAAATACAATGAATCAACAATTCTCATCCCAAATCGTGATATTACCTTATATGCTAGTTGGATAGCTGGTACAATAAATCAGGTTGGTATAGAAGGAATTCATAGTATAACTGGAAACCCAAGTCTTGAAAAACATGAAGAATACTATAAAGTAAAAAAGAATCAAGGTGGGAGTGTGGTAAAAATAAAATTATCAAATTATACAGCTTCTCACAAAGATTTAGTTAAAGCTAGTGTCACTGGTATAAGTGGAGTTATTGATAATGATGGTTATTTGACATTTTCAGTTGAGTTAGCTAATAAAACAAGTTCGTTAATAACAGTCACTGTTGAAACGCCAGGGTTCTCTGCTGTTACAAAGACTTTTGGTTTTTATGGAATTCTTTAGACATTACCTTATAGTAAATCTTTGTGTAATAGGAATTAGATTTTATGTGGTATGATACTTGAAAGAGGAATTCAACATAATACATTTAAAGAAAGTTGTTTTATAACAGTAACTAGAAAGTAAAATCTTTAATTTCCGAGACCATAACTAAAGGACACTACCCCATGATCAAAACCACAACCCCATCATTCCAAGGAAAAGAAATAATAGAATACAAAGGAATTGTCTTTGGTGAAGTAGTAGCCGGAGTTGATTTTATAAAGGATTTTGCTGCAGGGCTTACTAACTTCTTCGGAGGAAGATCAGGTTCCTATGAAGGAGAGTTTATCCAGGCTAGAGAAAATGCACTACGAGAGATGGAATCCAGAGCTATGCAGATGGGAGCCAATGCAGTTGTAGGCGTTGATATGGACTACGAAATATTAGGTCAAGCAAATAACATGATTATGGTTACAGCATCGGGAACAGCAGTAGTAATAAGATAATTAATTACAAATCAATATATAAATAAACGCCCTTATATGCTAAAATATAATAATGCATATTAAGGACGTTTTTATTTGGGAATCTTTAAAGTTTTAAAACATTATAATATTAAGATGTTTCAATCTTGGTTTCAACTATTAACTATTCACTATTACCTATTCACTATATTTATTGGAGGTCATATGAAATTATTAAAAGATAAAGTATTTTTATCATCAATGCTAGCTATTGCTTTACCAATATCATTACAAAATTTAATTACATCATCACTTAATATGGTAGATACATTGATGATAAGCAGCCAGGGGCAAACTAGTATAGCTGCAGTTGGGCTTGCAAATCAGTTTTTCTTCTTCTATATATTGCTTATGTTTGGAATCAATAGTGGCTCATCCATATTTATTGCCCAGTATTGGGGTAAAGAGGACATGGTAAGTATAAGAAAGATTTTAGGTCTTGCTATATCCATTAGTACAATTGTAGGAATTATTTTTACAACAACAGCCTTATTTTTCCCTCAAATAATAATGAGAATTTTAATAGAAGATGCTGATGTAATCAGTATAGGTAGCGATTATCTAAGAATCGTAGCATTATCATATATTCCTACTGCTTTAAGCTTTGCATATAGTGTGGCATTAAGAACCACAGGAAGACCTAATGTACCAATGAAAATTTCGGCCATATCCTTTGTTACAAATACTTTCTTTAACTGGATACTAATATTCGGAAAGTTTGGATTCCCAGCAATGGGCGTAGTTGGCGCTGCTTGGGGAACTGTAATAGCTAGATTTATAGAAATAATTGTTACTCTTTATGCTGTTTACTCAACAGAAGGAGTGCTAGCTGCAAGTCCAAAGGAATTATTAAGCTGGAATAAAGAATTTTTCAATCGATATATAAAAACTACATATCCTGTAATTATTGCTGAGGGAGCTTGGTCATTAGGTCAAGTACTTTACTCTATTGCATATGCAAAACTAGGAGAAGAAGCTACTGCTGCAATTCAAATTGCAAATACAATCCAAAATATCTTCTTTGTATTAGTTCGAGGACTTGGGAATGCTTGTACTGTTATGATAGGAGCTAAAATAGGTAGCGGAGAAGAAGAGGAAGCTTATGAATATGCTAAGTATTTCATGATAATTTCTATTGTTTTAGGATTAGTTTTAGGCCTAATTCAAGCCACAACACCTCGTCTTACATTAATGCTCTTTAGTGGCCTGGAACCAAGCCTATATGAAGTATCCAGAATACTTCTTATCATCATGGGATTAACATTTGTAATAAGAGTTTTCAACTCTACAGGGATAGTTGGTGTTCTAAGAGGTGGCGGAGATACTACCTTCAGTATGATACTTGACATTGGCTCAGTATGGCTTATTGGAGTTCCATTAGCATTTGCAGGAGCGTTATTGTTAGATATTCCTGTTTACATGATATTTTTACTGGTTACCATAGAGGAAGCAGTCAAGGTAGTTATAATAATACCAAGAATGTTGTCAAAGAAATGGATTAAAAATATTACCTAATAAGTATAAAAAATAGAATATAGTATTAAAGAACCACTAATTAGGATATAAATTAGTGGTCTTTTAATACTTTGATTAGTTAGCTACATAAAAATGGTATAATAAGAAATGAGATAAATGTTTAGAGTGAGGAGATTGAATATGGAGTTTAATATAGGAGATATTTTAAGAGGAGATGTAATAGATTTTACCCATGAAGGTAATGGAGTTGTAAAGATTGATAATTTTACTTTCTTTATTCCAAATAGTATTATTGGTGATAAATTGCAATTTGAAGTAAAAGAATTAAAGAAGAATTTTGGTATAGGTTCAATAGCTAAAATAATGGAACCATCCATTGATAGAGTGGAAATAGTAAAAACAACTAGTGGAGAAATCCCTTTAGTTAATTACAAGTACAATAAGCAATTGGAATGGAAAAAACATAAAGTAGAGATGGATCTAGTGAAATTTGCTGGCCTTTCTGAAGTGAAAATTCATGATACATTGGGAATGGAAACTCCTTATAGATATAGAAATCATACTCAGATACCAGTAGGCATTAAGAATGGGAAAGCCATATTGGGATTCTATAGAAAGGGAAGCCATGATGTAATTGATATGGAAGAAAGCATTCTTCAACCTGAATTAGCTGATAGGATATTAGAAACCATTAGAGGTTGGATAAATAGTAATAATATTAAACCTTATGATAATAGAAAAAACACAGGTATCCTAAGACATATTGGTATTAGAACTAATAATATGAATGAAGCTATGGTAATTATAGTTACAGCAACTGACTATTTACCTAATAAAGAGGAATTAATTTCAGATTTGACCTCGAAATATAAAGAAATAGTTAGTATATATCATAATATAAATAACATGAAATCTGCTCCTACTTACGGTAGAAGATATGTTAAATTATTTGGAGAAGACAGGTTAATAGATAAGCTTGGAGATTTTAGATTTAACATATCCCCTAACTCCTTTTTCCAAGTCAATAGACAACAGGCTGAGCTTTTATATAGTAAAGCCATTGAATATTTGAATTTAGATAAAAATGATGAGGTCTTTGATATATATTGTGGTATTGGTACTATATCTTTATTGATTACCAATAAGGCAAAGGTAGTTTATGGTATAGAATCAGTTAAGGCAGCTATAGATGATGCAAAAGAAAATGCAAACTTAAACAATATTAAGAATGCTGAATTTATTATTGGTAATGCTGAAGAAGTTTTTCCTGATCTCATGAATAAGGGTGTAAAAGGAAATAAGGTAGTAGTAGACCCACCAAGAAAGGGCTGCGAAAAAGAAGTTCTAGAAGCTATAGTAAAGCTAAGTCCAGAAAGAGTTGTTTATGTATCATGTAACTCAACTACAATGGCTAGGGATGTTAAGTATCTAATAGAAAATGATTATGAAGTTAAAGAAGTACAACCAGTAGATATGTTTCCACATACTGCTCACGTTGAGACGGTTGTATCTCTCTCCCACAAAAAAGCAGACACTCATATCAACGTAAATGTAGAGTTTGGCGATGAGAAAGGACAGATTCCTATTGATGAGATAGCAAGAAAAGCTGAAGAATATAGACCAAACGAAAGAGTAACCTATAAAATGATACAAGAGTATATAGAAAATAAATATAATTTCAAAGTGCATACGACTTATATTGCAGAAGTAAAAAGAGAGTTAGGATTACCTATGTATGATGCTCCCAATGTGGTAGAAGAATTAAAACAAGAAAGGAAACACCCAACACCCGAAAAGGTAGAAGCAATCAAAGACGCTATAAAATATTTTGGGGTTAGACAATAATTAAAATTGAATATGAAAACAAAAAGTTGTTTGCTCTTATTTGAGTAGGCAACTTTTTTATAAATATAAATATTGTAATGATGGATTTGAAAGTTAGTATTTTAATGGCGTTAGTATTATTGTTTTTTATTTTAGATATAAAAATATAGATTGCAATTGTTCGATATGTGGAATATAATAATGTACAAATAAAGTTAATGATGTATTATCAAGGAAGGTGCGAAATGGAATATATCACGGCACAAGAAGCTGCTGACAAATGGGGCATATCACGTAGAAGGGTACAAGTTCTTTGCGCTGAAGGAAGAATAGAAGGTGCAATAAAAATGGCTAACCTCTGGCTGATTCCAGAAGAAGCTGAAAAACCTGATGATGCAAGAAAACACAAAATTGGAGGTAGTAATGGAAAAGAATAATGAATTAATAGCTTTAATTGAAAAGTTTGAAAAAAATCTTGATTACTACCATGATAGTAAAAAACATTATAATGAGCACTCTTGTAGAATTGAATATATTGACCCATTCCTTAAAATATTGGGATGGGATGTTTCTAATGAAAAAGGATTGCCACCTCAATATAGAGAGGTAATAGCAGAGGATTATTCAACGGTAACTGATCGCCCTGATTATTCAATGACATTGAAGGGTGTATCAAAGTTTTTTGTAGAAGCTAAAAAACCAATAGTAGATATTTCAAACGACATCAGTTCAGCTTTTCAAGCTAAAAAATATGGATGGAATGCAAACCATAAAATTGTTGTATTGACAAACTTTGAACATCTTATTATTTATGATACTACTTATGTACCAAAGGAAAGTGTTTCTGCGTCTGTTGCACGATTTCGTAAATATCACTTTAAAGAATATATTTCTAAACTTGATGAGATAGAAGAACTGCTTGCGCGTGATAATATTTATAATGGTAAATTTGATGAGTTTTGTGATAAAAATTTCCCTGGTGGAGTTGCACATAAACAAAAGGTTGACGATTTGTTTCTGGAACAAATTAATCAGTGGAGGCTATCACTAAGTAATTTCTTATATAGTACATCTGAGAAATATCATTCTATTGAAAAATTAAATGATGTGGTACAGGAGTTTATAAACCAAATTGTGTTCCTAAGAATATGCGAAGATAAAAACTTGCCACTGTATCATAAGTTAAAAGATACGATAAATGATGAATCGGAAATGAGTACACTTAAAGTTGCAGAAACTGAGTATTATAAATTAAAACATACATTTAACGATGAATCTATAATTAAGATGAAACTTGAGGAGCTTTTTCGTGCTGCTGATAAAAGATATAATTCTGGGATATTTGAAGGAGAAAATATTATCTTTGATTTAAACAATCAAATCATCATAGACATGATAGAAAGCCTATATTACCCTCAAAGTCCGTATTTATTTAATATTATTGAACCAAACTTGCTTGGTAAAATATACGAAGTGTTTCTAACAGAACAGTTATCTTTTTCAGAAGAAGGAAAAATAATCCTTACTAAGAAAAAGGAATGTGTAAATAGATCTGTTGTTACAACCCCAACAGAAATAGTTAAATATATGACAGCTAAGGCACTAAGAGATTTATGCACTGGGAAAACCCCTGATGAAATTCTCCAATTAAAGATTGCTGATATAGCTTGTGGATCAGGCATTTTCCTGGAAGAGGCTTATAATTTTTTAATACAGTATTGTGTAGAATGGTACCAAACAAATCAACCTGAACATCTTATAGAAATAAGTGGTGGACGAAAAAAATTACCGTTGGAAGATAAGAAAAACATTCTTTTATCATGCATATATGGAATTGATATAGATATCCATGCTGTTGAAGTAGCTAAATTTTCCTTGCTTATTAAGCTGATTGAAGATGAAACAACTCCATCAGTAGAATCGTCTAATCCAATTTTACCTAATTTAGATAGTAATATTGCATATGGAAATTCCCTTATAAATAGCCAGGAAACTTCAAATATTACATTTACTACTGATGAATTGATAGAAATTGTACCATTTGATTGGCAGACAATAAACAATGGAAATTCCTTTGATGCAATTATAGGAAATCCCCCATATGTCAATACAGAGGGGATGCATGCATTGTTACCAAATAAGGAATTTGTTTTATATAAGAAAACATATAAAACATCATACAAACAATTTGATAAGTATTTTTTATTTGTAGAGAGAGCTCTTCAAAAAGTTAAAGATAATGGATATGTTTGTTATATTATTCCTAACAAGTTTTTTAAAATTGGTGCTGGGCAAAAATTAAGACAAATCATTTCATCGGGTAAGTATCTTGTCACATTAGATGATTTTGGAGATGCACAGCTTTTTTCAGATAAGACTATATATAGCTCTATTATATTATTGCAGAAACATGAGCATTCACAGTTTGAATATAATAGGGTTAAATCCGCAGCAGCATTATGGTCAGGAGAGGAAAATCGTTCGGTTTCACTTCAAAGCACAATTTTGAATGAATTTCCCTGGAGGCTAACTGATGATTTTGATTTCTTAAATCTTTTGAAAAAGCTCGAGAAAGTATCTGTACCTATTACAAACTATGTTGAAATTTTTGGTGGAATACAAACAAGTGCTGAGACCAATAGGACATACTGGTTTTCAATTGATGAAATTATTGATGAGAATAAAACGACATTTACCATTATGAGGAATAATAAGAGTTATGTTATTGAAAAGTCAATATTAAAGCCATATTTTAAGCCAGTAAAAAGAGCTGAAAAAGGATTGAATTCTTACAGTATACTGAAAACGGACAAGTGGATTATATTCCCTTACGACTCAGAAGGGCACCTGATTCCACAAGATGAGATGCAAGATAAGTATATTGGTACATATCGATATTTGCTTGATAATTATGATGAGCTTGTTCCAGCAGGAATTGCACCACAAGGGAA
>CAZHLF010000111.1:7073-7852 GCA_964532845.1 uncultured Tissierella sp. | reverse complement strand
ATTGGCCAATGTCTTCTCCAGTCGGATTTTCAAGAACCAAAGCATCCTTTGAAGGTAAAAATCCTGCATCACGAGCTACACCTGAGTTAATAGCTGCCAAGGGTACTTCATCTAATGATGCTGGTATATTTGCAGCTGATAACTCTAATATATTAAACCCTCTTGGATTTTCTATATCCTTTAAAGTTGGTGTAAGTCCTGCTGCTGGATCAACAGTTATTAGTCCATTTGCTTGTAAAAGTAGAAGTGAACGGCCTCCATTAGTTAAATCATCTGGAATTACAATAGTTGCTCCATCTTCAATTTCATCAACTGAAGTAAGTTGTTTTGAATATAGTCCTAAAGGCGCTATTGAAGTTTCGCCAATTACAGTTAAATCATAACCAAGTTGTTCTATTTCTTTGTTTAGGTAGATATAGTGTTGGAATGAGTTCATTTCAATTTCACCTGCATCAAGAGCTGCATTTGGTAGTGGATATGAATCAAAGAATACAAGTTCAATATCGATGTTTTCCTTAGTAGCTTCTTCTTTGACATGGTTCCATACCTTTGAATCACTACCTGTTAATCCTACACGTACCTTTGTTGTTTCTGAAGGTTTACCTACATTTGCAACAGGCTCTTTAGCAGTAGTACATCCAGCTAATAATAAAGTAAAAACTAATGTTAGTGTTAATATTATTTTTTTCATCATCATTCTCCTCTTAGTGTGTTGTTTTTTTAATTACTATATTTCCTATAAACTGAATTATTGAA
The DNA here is from genome assembly GCA_964532845.1 of uncultured Tissierella sp. Lineage (GTDB taxonomy): Bacteria > Bacillota > Clostridia > Tissierellales > Tissierellaceae > Tissierella_B. The sequence goes on along the minus strand of CAZHLF010000111.1, from coordinate 7,096 downwards.
ACGAATAACAAAATTACAATTAC
>CAZHLF010000111.1:0-7063 GCA_964532845.1 uncultured Tissierella sp. | reverse complement strand
ACCAGAAGCGGCACCAATAATAAATGTTTCAGCATTGAATAGATGAGAAACATCCTTCTTACGTCCACCAAGTGAACGAATTACACCGATTTCTTTAATACGTTCCATTACTGATACATAAGTAATGTCTGTAAAGTGCCTATTGTGACCATATCTTACTACGAATGAGCCTAATCCACCTCCTCCTACAGCACCACCCATTGCAGTTAAACCCAGTAGACTTACTGTTGTTATAGTTGTGGACCTAGCTAAAGCTGGTATACTTTCCTTTAGATATACTCTAAATATAATTCCTATAGGGGATATTCCCATGGATTGTGCTGCCTCTATAAGTCCTTTATCAATATCGGATAATGCCATATCAACTTGCCTTATAAAGAAAGGTGTACATCCAACTACAAGTGGAAAAATTGCTCCTTTAACTCCTATAAATGTCCCTGAAATAATCCTTGTAAGAGGAATCAGTGCAGTTATTAATATTACAAATGGTATGGAACGAAATAGGTTTACTAGCTTGTCTATTATTTGATAAACTAAGTTATTCTGGAGTATATTCCCCTTTCTTGTAACCACAAGTAGGGTTCCAAGTAGAATGCCTATGAAGAATGAATAAATACCAGATAGAGAGAGCATTTGCAAGGTCTCACCTATACTTTTTATAAACTCAGCAGAATAATCCATTAAATTAGGTGTGTATTGTTCTAGAAATTCAAGCACTTTTAATCACCTCCACATTAATTTTATTCTCATTTAAATGCTTTATAGCAAGTTCTTGATTCTTTTCACTTCCCTCCAAGATTACAATTAGTGAACCTAAAACATTGTCTGATATTACTTCTACATTTCCAAATATTATGCTAGCATCAAGATCAAACTTCTTAGAAATTTGAGAAATCATAGCATCCTTTGTATTTGAGCCACGAAAGTCCAATCTACAGATCTTCTGACCTTGTTCCAATTCCACTATTGATGACTTCTCTTTTATCAATTCATCAATTCTTGATAAATTTGAGGTTGTACTGATAAAGTCCTTTGTAATTTGAGCCTTGGGGTGTGAAAAGATCGAGACTACATCATCTAATTCAACTACATAGCCATTCTCCATTACCGCTACCCTATGGCAAATTTCCTTTATTACATTCATTTCATGTGTAATAATTACTATTGTTATACCTAGCTTCTTATTTAAATCCTTTAATAGCTTAAGTATGGATTGTGTTGTTTGAGGATCCAGGGCTGAAGTAGCTTCATCACATAATAGAATGCTGGGTTCATTAGCTAGAGCCCTTGCAATGGCTACCCTCTGTTTTTGGCCACCTGATAGCTGGGAAGGATATGCTTTTGCCTTATCAGATAAGCCTACTAGCTCCAGTAAAGAATTTACTTTCTCCTTTATTTTTTCAGCGCTAATCCCTTGATACTTTAGTGGGAAAGCTACATTTTCGAAAACAGTTCTGGAAGCCAGTAGATTAAACTGCTGGAATATCATCCCTATTTTCTTCCTGTGATGTCTTAGATCTCTTTCATTAAGTGAAAGTAAATCTACACCATCGATTAAAACCTGTCCTTTAGTTGGTCTTTCCAACAGATTTAGACACCTTACCAAGGTACTTTTACCCGCACCGCTATATCCTATGACCCCAAATATTTCTGAATCTTCTATAGTTAAATTTACGTCCTTAACTGCATCCACAATTCCTGTATCGGATTCAAATGTTTTTGAAACATCTATTAGTTGAATCATTTTTACCTCCTAATTGCTTTGATTTTCTACATTTACTTTATGTTGAGATTTAATTTCCTCTAATAGCTTTGGATCTAGGATAATATCCAATGCTGTGTGAGCAAGTATCTTTGCTCCAAGTCCTATGGAGTTAATGCCTAATTCACTCTTTGACGCTTCTCTAAATTCAATACTATGGCCAGCTACATATTCATTTGATATGCTTATATGAGGCTGAATCGTAGGTACTACCTGGCTTACATTTCCTATGTCAGTCGAACCGCTTCCACCTTTTTTAGTTTCATTTGGAAGGTATTCCCCATATCTATTTAAATGTTTTTCATAGACTTTATCGAATAAAGGTGTTGGAATAGTGTTGTCTACACTATTTTGGAATAATCCAAATTTATATTCTGCTCCAGTTTGAAGAGCCGCACCCTTCACAATATTTTCAAATTTACTATATAAATCCTGAAGTATAGGTCTTGATTTGGCTCTTAAGTAGAATCTTGCACTTGCATAGTCTGGAACTACATTGGCTGCAGTACCTCCATTTGTAATTACTCCATGGATTCGTACATCATCTGTTAAATGTTGTCTTAAGGCATTGCTTGCATTATATACTTGAATAACTGCATCAAGAGCATTAATTCCCTTTTCAGGAGCCCCAGCTGCATGAGATGATTTTCCAAAGAACTCCACATCAACTGGATCATTTGCCAGTGAAGTATTTGTAAGTCCATGCTCATATGATGGGTGTACTGCCAATGCTATATCTACATCCTCGAAGAAGCCTTCTCTTACGAAACTTGCCTTTGCACTACCGTTTTCCCCACCTTCTTCACCAGGAGTACCATATACTCTGATTTCTCCACCTACCTGGTCTATGATCTCCTTTAAGGCAACTGCAGAAAGTGCTGAGGTTGCACCAAAGAGATTGTGTCCACAGGCATGTCCTATTCCTAGAAGTGCATCATACTCTGCTAGAAATGCAACTACAGGACCAGGTTTAGAGCTTTTATATCTAGCATCAAAGCCTGTACGATGTCCTGCTACATCTATAACTACTTCAAAGCCTTCCTCTGATAATTTATCTGCTAGAGTCTTGCTGGCGAAAAACTCATAATTGCTGGTTTCTGGTTTTTCATGTATATCTAAAGCTATTTTTTGATATTCAGGTAACTTTTTTTCTACTAATCCGTCTATTAATTCTCTGCTTATTGTCATTGTAATTCCTCCTTTAAATTTGCATAAAAAAAAGCACGTTCATCCTTAATAAAAAGGATGAGCATGCTCATGTTACCACCTTAATTTCATATTAACCTCACGATTAACACCTCAGAGGGTACAAACATACCCCGTCGCTATAACAGGCGAACCTGATGATACTTAAATAATTCGGTATCATAACTCCAAGACCATTTTCACATTGCTAGCACTCTTCTGCTCTCACCAAATGCAGATTCTCTGTAAAGCTTTCACACTGTTACTCTTCTTTTCTAAGTCGAATAAGATTTCGTTTTAACTTTCTTATTAATATACAGGATAAAAAAACTATTGTCAACAACATTTCTAAAAAATATTTTTGGTCAAAATATTCCAATACTCTAAGTTTATAATATTTCACTGCAATCTAAACAACACTTAGGTAGTTCTATAGTATCTTTTTTTGTTGTTCACTGTTCACTGTTCACTGTTCACTTTCTTTACATCTTCCCCTTTTTATGCTGCTTTACACATTCAGTTAATAAATATTCAATCTGACCATTGATGGATCTAAATTCATCTTCAGACCACTGAGCTAATTCCTGCCACAGGGATGGTGACAGCCTTAACAGGACCTGCTTTTTTTCATTATCCTTTTTTTCCATTCACCATCCTCCTCTCTTTAATAAATTGAACCGCTGTTTACAATTGGCTGAGGATCCTTGTTACCACATAGTACTACAAGTAGGTTACTTACCATAGCAGCTTTTCTCTCTTCGTCAAGATTTACAATGTCCTTTTCGTTTAACATAGCAAGTGCCATGTCTACCATGCCAACAGCACCTTCTACTATCATTTGTCTTGCATCGATAATTGCAGATGCTTGTTGTCTTTGAAGCATTGCCGAAGCAATTTCAGGAGCATAGGCCAAGTGGGTAATCCTCGCTTCCATTATTTCCAATCCTGCTATTTCTACACGGCCTTGTATTTCTTTTTTAAGCTTATTTGCTACTTCTTGACTGCTGCCTCTTAAGGATCTTTCATTATCTTCGCCTGGGTTATCATATGGATATATTCGAGTTATATCTCTTAAAGCTGAATCTGTTTGGATAGATAAATATTCTGTAAAGTTATCCACATTAAATACAGCCTTTGCAGTATTTACAACCTTCCATATTACAACTACTCCAATTATAATTGGATTACCCAGCTGGTCATTTATCTTTTGTTTGTCATTATTTAAAGTCATAGCTTTTAGAGATATTTTCTTTGTTTTAGCAGATGGTATGCTTATCTCGTTAGAAGATATTTTTACCCCTTCACTTATTCCTGTTTTACCTGATGAAGTTTCTTTTGTAGAAGGGTTAACAGCAGATGTAAAAGGATTTACAAAGAAAAATCCTTCACCCTTTAGTGTGCCTACATACTTACCAAATAATGTTAATACAAGTGCTTCATTTGGCTTCAGTATTTTTAAACCAGCAAATAAAAATGGTCCAATTAAGAAAGAATAAAGAGCTCCTAAGACGATTAAGACTATTCCTAAAATTGTAGATTCATTTATTCTACTTACTAAAATAATTCCATAAACAAATGCTAAAATTCCCGCAATTATCAGAATTACATTTAATATTAACATAACCATTCCATTACTGTACTTTGCCTGAATTTCATCATTTACAAGACTCTCATTTATTACAGTCATTTAAAACCCTCCTCTAAAATATCTTCTCACAATAACTTATTCTTTATGATATCATTTTGATATCATTTTTATATTAAATTAATATCCTATTTTTGTCAATTTAAACATCAAAAAGAAAAATCTCAGGGTTTTAAGAATTTTTTCATCTTATAAACCCTGAGACTTATTACCTTAAGTTTGATTAAGTAGCTTCTTTTTTTGCTTTCAAATTCATAATTGTAATGCAGCTTTTTACCTTTTTTTAATTGCTTATCATAATCTATAAGCATTTTCTTAGATTTTTTAAATAATACAAAGATCGCCCCTCTTGTTTATCATCTAGACGTATTGATGCAACTCTCGGATTTGACTATAACTTCAGCTATTTCTTTAAATAAATATTTCCTAATCTACCTGATTTAGATATTCTTTCCTCAGCAAATCTATCAGCAGCCAAATAAGTAGGAATATTGTCCTTTTTAGAAATCTGTATAATTTCCTTTACCACATCATAAATTTTAGCAGCCTTTTCTAAAGCCTTTTCTTTATTATATCCTACAAATTCCTCATATACATTTATTACCCCACCAGCATTTATTATATAATCTGGTACATATAAAATGCCCTTTTCATGAAGTATATCTCCGTGATTTTTTTCCTTTAATTGATTATTTGCAGCACCTGCAACTATCTTGCATTTCAACTTATCTATAGTAAAATCATTGATTATAGCTCCTAGGGCACAAGGTGCAAATACATCACATTCAACACCATAAATTTCATCAGGTGCAACCGCCTTAGCTCCGATTTCATTAACTACTCTATCAATACTGGACTTACTTAATGCAGTTACTACTAGATTAGCACCAGCTTCCTTCAACAATCTACAAAGCTCATATCCTACAGCACCGAGTCCCTGTACAGCTATGGTTTTTCCTGTTAAATCCTCTGTGCCATATACTGAATCAACCGCTGCTAAAATCCCCCTAAAAACTCCGTATGCAGTCACAGGTGATGGATTTCCACTTTTTCCTTCCAAACCTACTACATAATCTGTTTCCTGATGGATATAATCCATGTCTTCAGTAGTTGTATTTACATCTTCAGCAGTAATATATCTGCCGTTTAATCCCTCTACATACCTTCCTAAAGCTCTAAATAAGCCTTCACTTTTTATTTTTTTAGGATCTCCCATAATTACAGTCTTTCCACCGCCAAAATTTAGTCCTGCTGCAGCATTTTTATATGTCATTCCCTTAGATAATCTAAGAACATCCATTATAGCATCATCTTCAGATTGGTAATCCCAAATTCTAGTTCCTCCCAAAGCTGGTCCCATGGTAGTATCATGAATACCTATTATAGCCTTTAGGCCTGATTTCTTATCATGGCAAAATATCAATTGTTCATAGTCATATTCCTCTAAGTAGTCAAAAATCTTCATTTTAAAATCCCCTTCGATTTAGTATTGTAAAGCTTAAAACTGCTAAAATAAAATTTCTTATAATAATATCAGCTTTTTAGAATATTTGCAATATTTATAAAATATTTTTTTATTTTTTGAAACCTTAGTATTGACAGAATATTTTTATTACGATATCATTCATCTAATAGAATATTTCAAGCCTAGAAGCAGAGAAAGATATCAAGGTTCATTTAAAGAGAACTGGAGTTGGTGGAAGCCGGTATTGATTTGATATGTAATATTCACTGCAGAGCATATCCGTTTAAAGGAAAGCGAAGTAGACAGATACGTAGACTCACGTTACAGAGCAAGAAGTTGTTAGACTTCTAAGTGATAGTTATCTTGACTATAATATGGGTGGTACCGCGAATCCTTCGTCCCTATAAATATATTAATATGTGTTTATAGGAGCGAGGGATTTTTTGATTTTATTAATAGGGGGTAATTCTGTGAAAAGATTAATGACAGGCAACGAAGCAGTTGCTTATGGAGCTTATGAAGCTGGAGTAAGGTATGCTTCAGCATATCCAGGAACTCCTAGTACGGAGATTCTTGAGAATATGGCAACATATGATAGTATAATAGCTGAATGGGCAGCAAATGAAAAGGTGGCTTTAGAAGCAGCTATTGGAGCATCAGTAGCTGGAGCAAGATCAATGGCTAGCATGAAGCATGTAGGCCTAAATGTAGCAAGTGATGCCTTTATGACAGTTGCTTATACCGGTGTAAACGGGGGTCTAGTTGTAATAACAGCCGATGAACCTGGACAGCATTCATCACAAAATGAACAGGATAATAGGCATTTTGCACCATTTGGAAAGGTCCCAATGCTGGAACCTTCTGATAGCCAGGAATCCAAAGATATGATCAGAATTGCAATGGAAATAAGCGAAGAATATGATACTCCTGTGTTGTTTAGAATGACTACTCGAGTATGTCATTCTAAGAGCATTGTAGATTGTAATGAAAGAATAGAAATCCCAAT
>CAZHLF010000110.1:3941-7882 GCA_964532845.1 uncultured Tissierella sp. | reverse complement strand
AATGTCCATATTGTGAATACCTGGAGTCCAAGGTAATAGATTCAAGACCAACAGATGAGGGGCAAGCTATTAGACGAAGAAGAGAGTGTATTAGTTGTGGAAAGAGATTTACCACATATGAAAAAATAGAGGAGATTCCATTAATTATAGTTAAAAGGGATGGAAATAGACAATCCTATGACAGAAATAAACTACTTAATGGCATAATAAAATCCTGTGAGAAAAGGCCAGTATCCATGACTACTATAGAATCCATAGTAGATGAGATTGAGAGAACCTTATCTAACTCATTGGAAAAAGAAATCACTTCGGTTGCTATTGGTGAGATGGTTATGAACAAATTAAAATCAATTGACGAAGTAGCATATGTAAGATTTGCATCTGTTTATAGACAATTTAAAGATGTTAATTCATTTATGGATGAGTTAAAAAAGTTGCTAGATGAAAGTGGTAAATAGTATTAAAAGATAATAAAGAACCAGCTGCAAATTAATTTGCAGCATTTAAACCTCTTTAGTATTGCTAAAATTTATGGATAAACAAGGTAACGCAAATATATTTGCATAATTGATGCAAACATATTTGCGTTTTTGTTTTTTGGATTAGAAAAGTAGCTAAATATCAAAGGTTCATAGTTGGCATGAGAATTGCAATATTTTATTATATTAAATTACTCAAATATTTTGGAGGTAGACTATGAAAAGAGAAAACGTTAAAGTAATTATCTGGGGATTAGGTTCAATGGGAAAAGGAATGGCTGAACTATTACTTACAAAAAAAGGTGTTGACATAGTAGGAGCAGTTGCTAGAGGAGAAAAGATTGGTAAGAGTATGTATGAGCATTTAGGTCTTGAAAAAGGCTCAAGAGAAGATATTATTATGGGTTCATTTGAAGATGTAATAAGGGAAAAAGCTGCTGATATTGTACTTCTATGTACTGATTCATTTACAGGTTCTGCATTTGATAAAATGAAGTTTATATTAGAGAAGAAAATCAATGTAATTACAACCGCAGAAGAAATGGCATACCCACAAGCTCAAGAGCCAGAACTAGCTAAAGAATTAGACAAAATTGCAAAAGAAAATGGAGTTACTGTATTGGGAACAGGTATTAATCCAGGGCTTATCATGGACTTACTTGTACTTACCCTTACAGGGGCATGTTATGATGTTGAGCATATAGAAGCAAAAAGAGTAAACAATCTATCTCCATTTGGTCCAGCCGTTATGAGCGAGCAGGGTGTAGGTCTTAAAGTTGAGGATTTTCATAGACTAAATGAATCGGGGGAGCTTGCAGGACACGTTGGATTTGAAGAATCAGTTCAAATGATAACAGATGCCTTGGGCTGGAAATTATCTGATAAAGTTAAAACTTCAAAAACACCAATAATATCATCAGTATATAGGAAAGCTCCACACGCAGAAGTAATTGCAGGTGATGTAGCAGGTGTTGATATGAGAGGCTATGGATATATTGATGGAGAAATGAAAATTGAAATGATACACCCACAACAAGTAGAACCTCATCTGGAAGGTGTAAATACCGGTGACTATATTAATATCAAGGGTACTCCAAACATTAGTATGGCAATTACTCCTGAAGTTCCAGGTGGTATTGGTACAATTGCTATGTGTGTCAATATGATTCCTCAAGTAATAAATTCAAGACCGGGGCTAAAAACTATGATAGATCTTCCTGTTCCTAGAGCCATAATGGGGGATATGAGAGAACTAATAGAAGATTAATTTAGAGGGATAGATAAAATATTAACAAAAATAAAGGAGGTTTTATCTTGGACGCAAAACGTGGAGATTGGGTTAGAATTCATAAAATAATATTGGAAGCTGGTAAAAGAGCACCTAATATTCCTGAAGATACTCAAAGAGTACCTTTGGAAATGTGGGATAAAGGTTTTTTAATTAATGATAATGCAAATATTGGTGATATAGTTGAAATTGAAACATATATAGGTAGAAAAGTAGAAGGTAAGCTCATAGAAGTAAACCCTTACTGGAAGCACAACTATGGAAAAGCAGTACCTGAAATTCTTTATATAGGTAGACAAGCAAAAGCATTATTAAAGGTCGAAGGTGATATAAATGACTAAAGATAGAAGTTATGAAGCAGTCATTGCAAGAAAGCAAGAGATAATGTTAAAGGCTGTGGGCATTGATTATAACCAGTTTGAATCAGGTAGTATAGCTTTTGATTATGAAAAGATGATGAGGGAGACTGGATATAGTCTTCAAGAAATAATAGAAATTCAAAACAGAGTAAGTGTTGGCAATACTCCTATTTATGAACTGAGAAATATAACCGCATTAGCTAGAAAATTTGCTCCTAAAGGAAAAGGCGCAAGAATATTTATAAAGGATGAAGCAAGCAATCCATCTGGAAGTTTTAAAGCAAGAAGAGCTGCTACAAGTGTATATCATGCAAAGAAATTAGGATTTAAAGGGGTTGTTACAGCTACAAGTGGTAACTATGGTGCGGCTGTTGCATCACAGGCAGCAATGCTTGGTTTAAAGTGTATAGTTGTTCAGGAGTGCTTTGACTCAAAAGGGGTTGGTCAACCAGAAATAATTGAAAAGGCGAGAGCTTGTGAAGCTTATGGAGCAGAGGTAGTTCAACTTACTGTAGGACCAGAATTATTTTATTCATTCTTATTACTACTAGAAGATACTGGATTCTTTAATGCTTCTCTTTACACTCCATTTGGTATTGCAGGTGTTGAAACATTAGGATATGAACTTGCTATAGAGTTTAGAGAAAGAGAAGGTAGAGATCCAGATAAAGTAGTAGTTACAAATGCTGGTGGCGGTAACTTAACAGGGACCGCAAGAGGTTTAATTAAAGCTGGAGCAAATGATGTAGAAATAATAGGTGCAAGTGTAGATTTATCAGGGCTTCATATGGCAAGTGATACACAGTTTAATAGAAAATCCTTTACTACAGGACATACAGGCTTTGGTATACCATTTGCTACTTGGCCGGATAGATCAGATGTACCCCGTTCTGCTGCTAGACCTCTAAGGTATGCAGATAGATATGTGACCATGGCACAAGGCTCAGTGTTTTATATGACAGAACTACTTGCTCAGCTAGAAGGCCTTGAAAGAGGTCCAGCGGGAAATACAGCCCTTTCTGCAGCCTTTAAGTTAGCTCAGGATATGGATGAGGATGAAATCATTGTTGTACAAGAGACTGAATATACTGGCGCAGGAAAGCACATACTTCCTCAATTAACATTTGCTAAGGAAAATGGAATCGAAGTAGGGGTTGGAGATCCAAAAGATGAAGTGCCTGGTAAAAATATTATTCTTCCAGCTAACCCTGGTTTATTGTCTATAGTCGAATTAGATATGGATAAAACAAGAGCTTCATATATAAAGAATTGTATTAAGAATAACAACGTAAGGAGAATTACAAAGGAAGATTTGAAATTCTTAGTTGAAGAAACTAAGTCCAATATAGATTTTGTTAAAGAGACCTTAAATGAGCTAAATGTAGCCATTGAAAAATAGGAGGATATTATGAGTAGACCAGATGACTATTTAGATAGAAGAGGACACTTAGCCCAGCTTTCTGAAGAGGAATTAGAAAAGAAATTCTGGGAGTTGGCTGAAAAAATTGTAGAACCTATAGTAAAATTAGCATATGAAAATACTACTCCATCCATTGAAAGAAGTATTCTTTTAAGAATGGGCTTTTCCAATTCAGAAGCAAAATCAATTGTTGACGGTGCTATTGATAGAGGTATAATTGGTAAAGGTGCAGGTCACATAGTTTATAAATTAGCTAAGATTAAGAATATTGAAATCAGAGAAGCTGGACTTAAACTAATAGAAGGAAATTTGTGGGATGAAGTACTAAATGCATTTAAAGGAGGTGCCAATTAATGAAGTTGGAAAGAAATAGAAAACTTGATGTGGAAGAAATC
>CAZHLF010000110.1:0-3931 GCA_964532845.1 uncultured Tissierella sp. | reverse complement strand
ATCCTAAAAGATTTAGAGAACTACAGACCAAGAAGAAGAGGTTGGCACTGGAGAGATAATGCTGATGAAAAGAGACAAGTGGGTAAATTTGAATATTATAATACATCTGAGTCACTAACACAAAGCCAACCACTACCAGCTGCAAAGTATTTTGGAAACATTGACCCTCAACCAAGCCCAGTTATTACTACAGAAATTGCATCAGGCAGATTTGAAGATGATATAAGAAGAATGAGAATGGCTGCATGGCATGGTGCTGATCACCTTATGGTAATTAGAACAGCTGGCCAATCTCACTTTGAGAGTCTTATAGAAGGGACACCTCAAGGTGTAGGAGGAATTCCTATAACTCGTAAACAGGTTAGAGCACAAAGAAAGGCTATAGATGCTATTGAGGATGAAGTAGGCCGACCGATAAACTATCATTCCTATGTATCAGGAGTTGCTGGTCCTGAGATAGCAGTTATGTTTGCTGAAGAAGGTGTAAATGGAGCTCATCAAGATCCTCAATACAACGTCCTATACAGAAATATAAATATGATAAGATCCTTTGTTGATGCTGCTGAGGCAAAGAAGGTAATGGCATGGGCTAATATTGCTCAGATTGATGGGGCTCACAATGCCAATGCTACAGCTAGAGAAGCATGGAAGGTAATGCCAGAATTAATGGTTCAACATGCTATTAACTCAATATTCTCTGTTAAAGTTGGTATGAAGAAAGAAAATATTTGCTTGTCAACTGTACCACCAACTGCCCCTCCTGCACCAAGTATGAGACTGGATTTACCCTATGCAGTTGCACTAAGAGAATTATTTAGAGAGTATAAAATGAGAGCTCAACAGAATACAAAGTATATGGAATCCTCAACAAGAGAAGCAACAGTAACCCATGTACTTAACCTTTTAATCTCACAACTTACAAGCGCTGATATTCAATCTACCATTACTCCTGATGAAGGTAGAAATGTTCCTTGGCATATATACAATATTGAAGCTGTTGATACTGCTAAACAAGCCTTTAACGGTATGGACGGCCTTAAGGAAATGGTTCAAATCAAAAGAGATGGAGAACTTGGAGCTAAGGTACGTGAATTAAAGGAAAGAGCAATTTTATTTATGGAAGAAATTCTAGAAATAGGAGGCTATTTTAAAGCTGTTGAAGATGGATTCTTTGTAGATTCTGGTCAATATCCAGAAAGAAATAAGGATGGTATCGTAAGAAAAATTGAAGCTGGTGTAGGGGGAGGAACAGTTTTCACTAGAGATAATGACTATATGGCTCCAGTAACAGCTCACTTTGGTTACAACAATGTAGCACAATACGATGATACACTAGTAGACGACCCTGCTAAATTAATCCATGGAGGAACATTTGAAGACCCTTCAAAAATTATTTATATAGATGAGCTTGATGAAACAGATAATGTAAATGTAAGACTTAAAGAAACTGAAATCTTAAGAAAAACTTCAAAGATAAAACCAGAAATGGAATGGATGGGAGATGGGATTGTTCATCTTACAATGTTCCTACCTACTGATGAAAGAACAGCTGAATATGCTGCTATTGAAGTTGGAAAAAGATTAAACTTAAATGATATAGAAGTAATTCATAAAGAAATATTGCAGGAAGCTGAAGGTACTAGGGTTGAAATAAAAGGTAGAGTGGATTTTGAAATTGATATAAATGAACTTGTAATACCTCCAAAACCAGTCATAATGACAGAAGAGGAAATAAGAGAAGAAATTAAAGCACATCCTATGAAAATTGTAGCTGCTACAGTAGGAGAAGATGAGCATTCAGTTGGTTTAAGGGAAATAATAGATATCAAACATGGTGGTATAGAAAAATATGGTATACAGTGTCATATTCTAGGGACTTCAGTACCTGTTGAAAAGCTTGTGGATGCAGCTATAGAATTAAAGGCAGATGCAATACTGGCCTCAACTATTATTTCTCATGATGATATCAACTACAAGAATATGAAAAAGCTTCATGAAATTTCTATTGAGAAAGGAATCAGAGATAAGATAATTCTAATAGCTGGTGGAACTCAAGTAGCTAATGAGTTGGCTATAGAAGAGGGTGTTGATGCAGGCTTTGGTAGAGGTACAAAGGGTCAACATGTTGCAACCTTCTTAGTTAAAAAGAGACGTGAGAAAGATGAAAAAAATTAATCTACTAGTGGCTGAAATTGGTTCTACTACAACTGTAATAAATGGCTTTGATAATATCAGCACCTGCCCGAGTTTTATAGGGCAGGGTCAAGCCCCTACATCAGTCTTAGAGGGTGATGTAAATATAGGTTTAAAACAAGCCATAGAAGACCTTTGTAAAAAGCTCCAGGTTGATAGTATTCAATATGATGAGTTAATAGCTACAAGCTCTGCGGCTGGTGGACTTAAGATGACTGTTCATGGTTTGGTTTATGATATGACTGTTAGGGCAGCAAAGGAAGCAGCACTAGGTGCGGGAGCTAATATAAAATATATAACTGCAGGAAAGCTTAGAAAATCGGATTTAAGAAAAATTCAGGAAGTAAGTCCCAATATAATATTAATAGCAGGTGGAGTAGATTACGGAGAAAGGGAAACAGCTCTATATAATGCCCAGCTAATATCTGAACTTAAGCTAAATGTACCAGTAATCTATGCTGGTAATATTGAGAATCAGGAAGATATAAAGGACATCTTCTGGGAAAATGATTTAGAGCTTTACATTGTAGATAATGTATATCCAAAGATAGATGAATTGAATATTGAACCTACTAGAAAAGTTATCCAGAATGTATTTGAAAAACACATCATCCATGCACCTGGAATGGAAAAAATAAGGGAGATGGTTACTGGAAACATAATGCCAACCCCTGGAGCTGTAATGGAGGCTAGCCAGGTTTTATATCATATAATTGGAGATTTGGTTACAATAGATGTTGGTGGAGCAACAACTGATATTCATTCAGTATCTGTAGAAAGTGATGAAATCTCAAGAATACTTTTAAGTCCAGAGCCTTTTGCAAAGAGATCTGTAGAAGGAGATTTAGGTGTTTATTTAAATATGCCAAATATTGTAGCTGGAATAGGAAAAGAAGAACTAGCTAAAGAATTAAATATGTCTTTAGCGAAACTAGAAGAGCTAATGAATCAACACAAGCCAATACCCCAAACTAATGAGGAGATCGAATTTGTAGAAAAGCTAACTCTTTATGCAACTATTACAGCAATGAAAAGAAATGCAGGTTTAATTAAGTATATATATGGTCCTGGTGGTAAGAAGACCATTGCAGAAGGCAAGGATCTAACACAGGTAAAATTTATAATTGGAACTGGTGGAGCTCTTACAAGACTTCCAAATGGAGTGGAGATTATAAGACACATTGCTAAAAGCAATAAGACAACAGAATTATTACCTAGTGAAAATATTCAGATACTAATCGACAATGATTATATAATGGCTTCATTAGGGGTAATGTCTATGAAATACAAGGAAGTAGCCCTAAAGCTATTGAAGGATAGCTTTAGGATTTAGAGGAGGACAATGATGTATCCAAGACTTTTAATAGATACAAAAAAGATAGAACACAATGCTAAGACAATGGTTGAAATGGCAGATAAATATGGTATAGAGGTAGCTGGAGTTACAAAGGTATTTTGTGCTCAAGAGAAAATTGTTAAAGCATTTGTAAATGGTGGAGTAAAATATCTGGCTGATTCTAGAATTGAAAATATGATCCTTCTACAGGAATTTTCACTAAAGAAAATATTTTTAAGACTGCCAATGCTCTCTCAAGTAGATGATGTGGTTAAATACTCTGACATATCCTTAAATTCTGAAATAGAAGTTATAAAGGCACTTTCGGATTCAGCCTTAAAACATAGAAAGTTTCATTCGATTATATTAATGGTAGACTTAGGTGATTTAAGAGAAGGAATT
>CAZHLF010000109.1:0-7884 GCA_964532845.1 uncultured Tissierella sp. | reverse complement strand
TACTATCAATATAGTCATGATTTCCAGCTACAATTATTACATTTACATCTTTTGCTTCGGATAAAATATCCCTTATCCTTTTAATATCAGCTAAAGTGAAGTAATCCCTCTCGAATAAATCACCTGCAATTAGTAAAAAATCTGCATTTATCTCAACTGAATATTTTACTATTCTAACAAAGGTTGACCAAATCTCATATCTTCTATCCATTGCTTTTTCTCTATCGAAGGATGCAGCATTGAATTTTAGCCCTAAATGTATATCCCCAGTATGTATGAATTTTATCATCTATGCCACCTCCATATTCAGTGAACAAGTAACAGTGAACAGTGAACAACAGTTTAAAACCTCTTAAAATAGATTCTTCACTGTGTATAGAATGACAGTATTATAAAGAATTAGCAGACCAGCATAGTTAGACCCTACAATGTGTTTCCATGTTCTTTATTTGATTGTAAACTGTTAGTTGTTAGCTGTTAGTTTTATTTTTTAATCTTTAAATATTATCTTATGTAATGGATGTCTCTTAATACCTACAGCCTTTTTGGGGCAGAGTTCATGACAGCAGAAACATCTTATGCAATCCTTTGTATTAATAATTGGTTTTCCTGTGTCCATATTTATAACCTTTGCAGGACAATTTTTAGCACAAATTCCACAAGATATGCAGGTCTCATACTTAATCATTGGATATGGACGTATACTATCTAATATGAAGTCTTCAACAAATTTTGGAACCCTCCCAGAAATAAAATTAACATGGGTTGATTTAGGTAATCTAAATGGCACTATCTCCATATTGGAAATATCATCCCCAAATACTTCTATATCTTCTACACTACTCATTAGTCCTCTATTAGTAGCTTCTACTACAGTTGGAGCATTTTTTATTCCTGTAATTAATGTTGTCATATAATCCAAATCATATGGATTATCTCCAGCAAGAATTAATCCAAGATTTCTAACATCACCGCTGGAAGGACCATCCCCTTCCATTGCTTCAATACCATCTAATATAGAAAAACTTGGTTTCACGTATTCACATATATCTATTAACATATTTGCAAACTGTGTTAAATCATTGAGCTTTAAATGATAATCTGCTTTTATAACCCCTGGTATAACCCCAAATAGATTTTTAACAGCCCCTGTATAAGTCATCATGGTGTGTGTTTTTACTTTGCCACAGGATATTACATAATCCACTTCTGTAAAAGCTTTTACAAGCTTCATATTCTTCAAATACATAGCATCATCAAAATGAACATCTATAGATTCTGTATCAAAATTAAGACTGCAGCCAGTTCTTCTAGCTACATCACTAATACCTGAAGTATCATAAATACTTCTAAGCATTCCAGCTAAAAATGGGCCTCCTGGACTATCTCCAATTACCACAGTATGTCCTTTATCCTGAAGAAATCTCACAACTCCTTCAACAACAAAAGGATGTGTAGTTACACCATCCTCAGGCTTATTTTTCTTAAGTAAATTAGTTTTTACTAATACTTTCCCTGGCTTCATATCTTTAACTGAATCCAAATTTTCTAATGCTCTTTTAACACTTTGTAAAACTTGCTCATAATCATAATTATTGCACTTAACTATTCCAATTTTACTCATTATGTTACTCCTATTTCATTTAATAATTAAATTTATCTACATTAGTTTTGCCCATAATTCTCTTTATATGGCTCATGTCTAGAAAATCATATTCAAAATAGTTTATCATACCACAGGCTTGACCAAGCTTTAACATCAATTCAAATTCATAGCCGCGGTCCAACGCAAATGCAAATCCTGCAAGCATATAGCCATAATTTAACCTTGCTTCTTTTTCTACATCTTTTACACTTACTCTATAAACATTCTCAGGAGTAAGAACTATACTATTATAATCTCCCATTGTAATAACTGCTATCTTTACTCTCTTCTCCATTAAATATATCCCTGCTTTAATAATTTCATATTCATATTCAAGATTGAGGTTTGTAAGATTCTCTAAATCATCCTTCTCTAATAATACTAAATATGGACTTGCTTCTAAACCATACTTTAAGTTTTCTCCCTTTAAGAATATCATTACCTTTTTACTTGAAAGATTAGCATTTGCTACTATATCATAATATATCTCACTAGGTGTATTTCCGTATTGGTCCCCACTACAGCAAATTAATGATGAACTTTCCAATAATCTATTATATTTCTCAAGAAATCCACCCATTTCTTCTCTAGTTACTTTAGGGGCCTTACCATTGATAATTATATCCTCATCCTTAGTAGAAAGAATCAAATATTCTGCATTTTCATCTTTAATGGTTGCATAATCATTATTTATTGATGATTCAGTTAAAATCTTTTGAATATAAGCTCCATTCAAACCACCTAAAAATCCACTTAATCCTACCTGAATATTTAATCCTTTCAATAAATACGCCAACTCTATCCCTTCCCCACCAGGAAGTGATGATGAGTCCTTAACATAATTAATTTTCCCAAATTCATCAAATAAATATTTTTTCTTTAGTATAGGATTTAAATCAACCGATAAAATCACAGCCCTCACCTCTAACCTTATTATAACCTTTATTGCCCTTAAATGGGTAGTATATTCTTTGTTGCAATTAATTTCAACCTTCATTATAATTAATACATGAAGAGGCAACACTCTTTAGCAAAGGAGAGATTTTTATGAAGGAATACTCTGTATTTGATGTTTTAGGTCCAATAATGATTGGCCCATCTAGCTCACATACTGCAGGTGCTGCTAGACTAGCAAAAATAGCAATGGAAATAGCAGGTGAAGGATATTCTAAAGTAGAATTTCTTCTACATGGCTCTTTTGCAAAAACTTATAAGGGACACGGAACTGACAAGGCTCTAGTAGCCGGGATTTTAGGTCTTAACCCAGCAGATGAAAAGTTAAGAGAATCTTTCAACATAGCAAAAGATAAAAATATTGCGTTTAATTTTATTGAGGCAGATTTAGGATATCAACATCCTAATACTGTTAAGATTGTTTTTAAATATCCTACTAAGGATGATTTCTATGTACTTGGCTCCTCAATTGGTGGAGGAAATATCATAATATATGATATTAATGGAGATCTTGTAGAGTTTACAGGGGCATATCCTACGCTTATTATAAAATACAAGGATCAAAAGGGAATGGTAAATAGGATTACATCAATTTTATGGGATAAAGATATAAATATTGCGAACATGAAGGTAGTAAGAGAAGGAAATATTGCTACAATGCTTTGTGAAACAGATACTCCACTTAACGAAATGAATGAATTATCAAATATTGATGGGATTTTATACATTAGAACTATCAATGCCAAAAGGAGTTGAAAAAATGTTTAATAAGGGAAATGACTTGCTCAAGCTTTGTGAAGAAAATTCATCTAAAATATATGAGATAGTTATCCAAAAGGAAATGTCATTAACCAATCTTTCAAGAGAAGAAGTTATAAATGAGATGTATAAAACTCTTGATGTAATGAAATCTTCTGCTACTGCTGCCTTAGATAAGGAAGTTATATCAGTTTCAGGATTAACAGGGGGTAGTTCAAAAAAAGTACAAGATTATCAGAAAAAGAATAATACTTTAAGCGGAGTATTTATAAACTGAGCAATGGCAAAAGCATTAGCTACTTCTGAGGGTAATGCTTCTATGGGGCGTATTTGTGCAGCGCCAACAGCGGGAGCTTCAGGAATCATTCCAAGTGCTATGCTATCAGCTCAGGAAAAGTTAGGAGTTTCTAATGAGACGGTAATTTATGGTCTCTTTACTGCAGCTGGTGTAGGTGAAATAGTAGCAAAGAATGCCACTGTAGCAGGAGCAGAGGGCGGTTGCCAGGCTGAATGTGGTGTAGCAGCTGCAATGGCAGCTGCAGCTATAGTTGAAATGGCTGGAGGAACTCCAAAACAGTCACTAGATGCTGCTGGATTTGCACTTACCAACGTAATGGGGTTAGTATGTGACCCTATAGGGGGATTAGTAGAGTATCCATGTGCCATTAGAAATGCTTCGGGAGTAGTAAATGCGTTAGTCTCAGCTGATTTAGCATTGGCTGATGTTTATGCTCCTATACCATTTGATGAGGTAGTAGATGCTATGTATAAGGTGGGTAAGGCTTTACCTGAATCCTTGAGAGAAACAGCAGAAGGTGGATTGGCAGATACTCCTACAGCAAAAAGATTGATGAAAGATTTAAACCAATAAGTATAAAATAGCAGTAACATTCTAGTATATCTAGAATGTTACTGCTATTTTTCAATTATCTAATGGTTATATATTTCCATTTGTTAGTTTTAAATCTAAAGGAGATAACCAACCATCTTACAAATTGGTCAATTACTATGGCTAACCAAGCTCCTATCAGACCCCATCCTAGTATCATGACAAAATAATATGCAAATATAATTCTAATTCCCAGCACTCCAACAAAGGTGGCTACTAATGTCCAAACTGTATCTCCTGCTCCCCTTAATCCCCCTGCAGTTATTAACTGAGATATTTGAAATGGCTGAATAAAAGCAATTAATTTTAATATTTTTGATGACTGTAATACTACTTCTTCGCTATTTGTATATAGCCCTGTTACAAATGACCCAAAGAAAAATAATGCTATTGCCATAATAGTAGAAATAAACGCTCCAATTCTACTACACTGATGAATATAATCCTCAGCAAGATCAGGCTTTTCAGCCCCAAGACTTCTTCCAGCCAAGGTAGATGCAGCAATTCCGAATGCTTGGCCTGGTGTAAATGAAAGACTAAGTATATTTAAACATATTTGGTGAGTGGCATAGGCTAGTGTACCCAAGCTGGTAACGACTTTTGTAAAAATAAGTATTCCACCTCTTAGGGCTAGCTGCTCCAATAATGCTGGAAATCCTATTTTTACAAGATTATATATTATATCACTATCTACTTTAAACTTTTCTTTTAAAGTGATGTGTATAGTACTATCCTTTTTACTTATATATCTTACTAGCATAATTGTACCAAATACTTGTGACAATGATGTGGAAATACCAGCCCCAGTTGCTCCTAATGCAGGTAAACCAAAAAGTCCATAGATAAGTATTGCATTTCCTATTACATTTAAGAAATTGGATATAAGATTTATTTTCATTGGAGTTTTTGTATCTCCAGCACCTCTTAAAGATGCCACTATTGAAAAATTAAAAGCTTGGAACAAGAATCCTGCAACTACAATTCTGAAATAATCTATCCCTACAGATATGGTATCAGCCTTTGCACCAATAAAAGTCATTACTCCTTCTGAAAAGCCAAGACCTAATATTAACAATGGAACTACTATAAAAAGCTGTGTAATTATTATAATATGTTTTACTACAGAACCGACTTTATTGGTTCTCTTTGCTCCTATGTACCTTGCAACCATTGCTGTTGCACCAGCAGTCAGGGCTTGAACCATTGAAAGTCCTATAAAAATCATCTGGTTTGTTATCCCTACAGCAGCAATTGCAGCTGTAGTTGTAGCCACGTCACCTGAGTTTCCTAGCATAATCATATCTATCATACCGAAAAGAGTACCAAGAAATAGCTCTATAAAAACAGGACCTGCAATCCTTAAAATTTCAGCTCTGGTATCCTTCTTATTAAAATTCAATTCCACTCTACCACCTCATATTGTAAATTATTTCGACGCCCTAAATTATTAATATAGTAAATATTATAGCACTCCTTAATGGAATTAACAATTGAACTAGATAATATTTTTTACCATCCCTTAACAAAAATAAACCTGGTCTCTATTATAGAAACCAGGTTTATTCACTGGCGACCAAAGGTCACCCCTACAACTATTCACATTAGATGTTCACTGTTTATTTTACGCTTTCCATTCGTGATCTAACATACTTTTCTATTTCTGCAATCTTTTCTACTGAATCCTCTTTTGAAGACCCCTTGGAATACATGTATAGCTTAATTTTTGGCTCAGTTCCAGAAGGTCTTACAGCATACCATGAACCATCATCCATGTAGAATTTAAGAACATCTGAAACACCAGCATCTGTTTTATCATTTAAATAATCAATTGTTCTATCCAATTTCATATTTCCAATTTCTAAGATTGGATTATTCCTAATATCTGTCATAATTCTTCCAATTAATTGCTGCCCTTCTAATCCTTCTAGAACTATGGAAATCAATTTTTCATTATAATATCCATATTCAGAATATACTTCTTCAAGAACTTCCAGCATAGATTTTCCATGTTTTTTATAATATGCAGTCATTTCAGCTATCATCATAGATGACACTACTGCATCCTTATCCCTTACTAAGGTTCCATAAACATAACCTATACTTTCCTCATATCCTAAGATAAATTCATTTTCTCCAGTTTCATCCCATTTATTTGCCAAAGCACAGATATTCTTAAAACCTGTTAGTGTTTCAAACATCTTGACTCCATATTTATTGCAGATTGCAGTTCCTAAATCACCAGTTACTATGCTCTTTGCCACTGCAGCATTTTTAGGTAGATTTCCTTTCTCATGTCTTGCAGACAGAATATAATGTATTAAAAGTGCACCTGTCTGATTACCATTTAAGAATGTATATCCACTTCCATTATTTAAGGCTATAGCAACTCTATCACAGTCCGGATCAGTTGCTACCAGTATTTCAGCTCCAATTTTCTCTCCAAGTCTTGCAGCATATTCAAATGCTTTAACATCCTCAGGATTTGGATAACCTACAGTAGTAAAGTTTGAATCTGGAGCTTCTTGTTCAGGCACTACATGAATATTTGTAAAGCCTCTTTCCCTTAATACTCTTCTAACTGGTATATTTCCCGTACCATTTAAAGGAGTATATACAATTTTTACATCCTTATCTATATCATCATTAATAGACATATTAAGTAAAGCTTTTGTGTACTCATCATCAATTTCATTTCCTATGATATTAATTAAACCCTTCTTTATTGCTTCATCATAATTCATGGTTTTTATATTGTTAAAGTCCCCTATTTTATCAATTTCCTCAAGTATTTCATCCGCAATATCATCCAATATTTGTGAGCCTTCCTCCCAGTAAACCTTATATCCATTATAATCCTTTGGATTATGACTGGCAGTAACTACTATTCCAGAGATGCAGTTTAATCTTCTAACAGTATAGGATAGTATTGGTGTCGCTCTAATCCCATCAAACAAATAGGATTTTATGCCATTGGCTGCAAGTACTCTTGCAGCAATTTCTGCAAACTCATCAGAAAATTTTCTTACATCATATGCTATGGCAACTCCCCTGTCCATAGCTTCTTGTCCTTTGTTTATGATAGTCTGGGCTAAACCTTGTGTTGCTAATGAAACAGTATACTTGTTCATTCTATTGGTTCCTGCACCAATTTTCCCCCTTAGACCTGCTGTTCCAAATTTTAAATCAGTATAAAATCTGTCAATAATCTCATCTTCATCTGTAATTGAGCTAAGCTCATTTTTAGTCAATTCATCGAAGTACTCATCATTTAACCATGCATTATATTTCTCTTTATACTCCATTTAGATTCCCCCTCAACTTTCTATTATTCTGATAATTACATATACCCAATTTATTTCTAAACTCACATTGCACTTTTTTGAAATATATAAGAAAAGCTTCTAAAGAAGCGTTAAATGTAGCTTTTCTTGTTACTCATTGACAGAAAGTCCACTAAAATAAAGATTTAAATAGTAGGACTTTCCTATTCGTAATAATAAATAGAGACCCAAATTATTGGATCTCTTTAAACTATAATTTATTTTAAATCTCTACAGTACCTATAACAGTATGTGGATCATCTTCAATTTTATAAACAAACCAACCCATAAAGCCAAATAATACTACTATAATTGGC
>CAZHLF010000108.1:0-7886 GCA_964532845.1 uncultured Tissierella sp. | reverse complement strand
CTCACCTCGTTGCAGCCGAAAGTAGAAACTGCAAGCAGTTTCATCAAAGCTTAAATAAGTTGTGATTTAAAATGAAAACAAGAGGGGGAATTATATGACTGTTTGTGGACACAAAGATCAAAAAACATGTATTGAAATAGTTCCGATATTTAGTAACTTAACCCTTGAGGAGATGCTTGAGGTAGAATCAACAACCATAGTAAAAAACTATGAAAAGGGTGACATAATCTATTCAGCTGGAGAAATAGGAAATAAACTCTATGTACCTCATAAAGGCAGGATAAAGATTTCCAGAATCAGTGCCAATGGTAAGGAACAAGTAATAAGAATTGTTGAACCTGGTGATTTTATGGGAGAATTATCCCTTTTTAGCTCTATTCCTTTACAGGAGGATGCTGAGGTTCTAGAGAAGACTACTATGTGTATCATTGAAGGAAAGAAACTTAAAATTTTAATGGAAAAATATCCTTCAATAGCTTTTAAAGTAATGGAAGAATTGAGTAGAAGACTTGAAGAAGCAGAAAATCTAATCGAAGATATTAATCTTCATACAGTTGAACAAAGATTAGCAGCTGCATTATTGAAGATGGCCAATGATAAAAATGAAGTAATATTAAATATGACAAAGGGGGATTTTGCTTCCCAAATTGGAATGAGCCAGGAGACTTTAAGTAGAAAACTTACAGCTTTTCAGGATCAGGGTTTTATCAAGCAAGAGGGGAACAAGAAGATTATTATCTTAAACGCAGATGCCTTGGAAGAATTGTAAATCAAATAAAGGAGGTAGCACTTCCACCTCCTTTAATCTGGATAATATTTAAAGATATTTTTTCTCTAATAAGGATAATAAATTTTCATATTTTTCTTGAGTTCCTGATAGAGTAGCTTCTTCATCTATTTTTCTTGATTCTTCTTCGATGAAAGCTTTACTTTCATCAGATAGCATTCTTTCTGCAAAGTTGTAAAGTGCGGTGTTTTCTTTCTCGATATGTCTGTCTAGAAGGTCTGCATAGCATATTGCATTGGCAATAATATCTAGCCTGGCATCATCCTTGCCTTCTTTGAAACTTTGAACACCTTTTTCAAGATTGGCCATAAATAGTCTACCGCTATCATGTTCTATATACATTCCCATGATAGCACCTGATTTAGCTAGTTTTTCAAGCTCTTTTTCCATAGTTTTAAAGAGGATATCTTCTTCTTTACCATGGTGCAATTTATCGGTATATGTTCTTACGAAATCTATGATTTTAGGGAAATCATCTATATCATAATTGCCATTAATTAATACTTGGTAGCAGGCCTTTCTAATAATTTTTAGCATTCGGCGAACATTTTCGTGTTCTGCAACCATTATTTTTATTGATTCCAAATTAATCACCTCAAGTAAGTATTTGTATATATATTACCCTAGAGATAAATAATATATCAAGTGAGATAAAAGAAAATGAGTTATAATTCATATATTTACTTGTCCTTTGGGTTTTACTACTATCTTATAGGGTATAAGTCAAAAAAGTATAAATTTTTAAGGAGGTATAGTAATGAGCTTTAAAATGACTGAAAAAGTAACCTGGGTAGGAAAAATCGACTGGGAACTAAGAAGGTTCCATGGGGATGAGTACTCAACACACAGAGGTTCATCCTACAACTCATACCTAATAAAGGATGAGAAGACAGTTTTAATTGATACAGTTTGGAAACCTTTTGATAAGGAATATGTAGAAAACCTTAAGAAGGAAATTGACCTTAACAAAATTGACTATATAATTGCACAACACGGTGAAGTTGACCACAGTGGTTCTCTACCATTACTAATGAAGGAAATACCTAATACCCCAATTTATTGTACGGCAAATGGTGCAAAGATACTTAAAGGTCATTACCATGAGGACTGGAATTTTGTTGAAGTAAAAACCGGTGATACTCTAAATATTGGAGAATCTACACTTACTTTTGTTGAGGCTAGAATGCTTCATTGGCCTGATAGCATGATGACATATATGAGCGGAGATAATATCCTCTTTAGTAACGATGCCTTTGGACAGCACTTTGCATCGGAATTGATGTACAATGATTTAGTAGATCAAGCTGAGCTTTATCAAGAGGCAATAAAATATTATGCAAATATACTTACTCCTTTTAGTATGCTAGTAACAAAGAAAATTGAAGAGGTATTGTCATTTAATCTTCCTTTAAATATGATAGCAACATCTCATGGAATTATATGGAGAGAAAATCCAGCTCAGATAGTACTAAAATATCTAGATTGGGCAAAAGCATATCAGGAAAATCAGATCACATTAGTTTATGATACTATGTGGAACGGAACAAGAAGAATGGCGGAAGCCATAGCTGCTGGAATTAAGGAAGTGGATAAAGAAGTAGTTGTTAAATTGTTTAATGCAGCACATACAGATAAGAATGATATAATTACGGAATTATTCAAATCAAAAGCAATTTTATTCGGTTGCTCAACAGTTAATAAAGGCTTGATGAATGCTGTTGGTGGACTATTGGATATGATTCAAGGTCTTGGATTTAAAAATAAAAAAGGTGCAGCATTTGGCTCTTACGGCTGGTCTGGTGAATCAGTAGCTATACTAGAAGAAAAGCTAAAAGCTTCTAAAATTGAAGTAGTACAGGAAGGAATTAAAGTTCTTTGGAATCCTGATGAAGAGGCTATGGAAGCTTGTAAGGCATTTGGAAGAAACTTTGTAGAAAAACTATAGATTTGGAATAAAGCTATGAGAAAAATCTTGTAGCTTTATTTTTTTGCGGATTTTTATCTCTCTTTCTGTGGATTATATTTCTTATGGGGTAATATATAATGGGGAGAAGGAGTTGGAAAAATGAAAATAATCATAGCACCAGATTCCTTTAAAGGGAGTCTAACATCAAAAGAAGTATGTGAAAATATAGAACTTGGATTGAGAAGAGCTTGCAACTATTTAGATATAATAAAAACTCCCATAGCTGATGGTGGTGAAGGGACTTTGGAAACCCTTGTTGAAGCCACAGAAGGCACAATTATAAATACCTATGCCAAAGACCCTTTATTCAGGCGAATTAGAACACAATATGGTATAATAAATGACAATACTGCCGTAATAGAATTAAGTCGAATAGCAGGGCTTACTCTTTTAGATTTAGATGAAAGGAATCCAATGGAGACTACCTCTTTTGGAGTAGGAGAACTAATTCAACATGCATTGGATATTGGAATTAGAAACTTTATCATTGGCCTGGGAGGTAGTGCTACAAACGACTGTGGTATTGGACTTTTACGAGCATTAGGATGTAGATTTTTAGATGAAGATAATTTAGAAGTAGAACTAAATGGAAGTGGTTTAAATAGGATCAAGGAAATAGATATGACGGAATTGGATAAAAGAATAGAAGAATCTAATTTTATTATTGCAACTGATGTGGACAATGTTCTTTCGGGTACAAATGGAGCAGCATTCGTATATGGACCACAAAAGGGAGCTAATGCTTTAATGGTTCAGGCTTTAGACAGAGGATTAAGAAATTTTTCCTACCTAGTAAATGAAAAACTAGGAATAGATATAGAAAATATTAAAGGCTCAGGTGCAGCTGGAGGAATAGGTGGTTCTCTGGTAGCTTTTTTAAAAGGACAAATTAAAAGTGGAATAGAAATAGTAATTGAGAATACTAATCTTGAGGATAAAGTAAAAGATTCTGATTTAGTTATTACTGGCGAGGGAAGAATGGATTATCAGACTCAGTTTGGAAAAGCTGCATTTGGAGTTATGAAATTGGCAGGCATATATAATATTCCTGTAATAGGAATCTCTGCTTCTTTAGGAGAAGGTAATGAAGTTTTATTGGAGAAAGGATTTACTAGTTTATTCTCCATAACTGATAGGCCTATGTCCCTTGAAGAATCCATAAAAAGGACTCCTGAGCTATTGCAAAATCAAGCGGAGAACATTATGAGACTGTTTTTATTAGGCAAAGAAAAGATTTGATATTGAAATCAGTATTTAATAGATAATAAAAACAATATACTTTAGATGAAATACTTAATGAGAGAGTGTGCTTATGAACAGAGAAGAGTTTTGTAGACTTATAGATAGATTTGCATTAAAGTCATTGATATATGAGGTGACAGCTACACCAAAACCAGGCCTTGTGGACAGGAAAAATTCTGGTTCCCATAAGGATATGGATTTTTACACTTTTATTGATAGTAGCATATCTTTAACAGGCTATTTTTATAAATGTGCCCACTTTGGTACGGAGTTTGACAATGATGATAAAAGAGAACTTTTAAAAGCCATAAGGCCAATTGGGATAAAGGCCGAAGAGGATATGTTTAAGGCAACCAAAGGAGTTAATACCCACAAGGGATTGATTTTTTCTCTTGGAATAATAGCTGCAGCAGCAGGATATTTATATAGTAAAGAAAGTAAAATACAATTTACTCCTGAGGAAATCACTACCTTAATTAAAGAAATCTGCAAGGGTCTTACCTTGGAACTGGAGAATTTAGGGAGTAAGAAGGAACTTACATATGGAGAAAAATTATATATAAAATATGGCTCTAAAGGAATCAGAGGAGAAGTAGAGTCGGGTTTTGAAACTGTAAGGAAATATTCACTCCCTTTATTAAAGGAACTTAAGAGTCAAGATGTTAGGCTAAATGATAGTCTAATTCAGGTGCTTTTAAGTCTAATGGCAAATGCAGATGATAGCAATATTTTGGGAAGACATAATATGGATGTACTTGAGTTTGTAAAAGTAGATGCAAGAACTGTATTAAATATTGGTGGATATCTATCAGCAAATGGTAGAGATTATGTAGAAGAAATGGATAATTATTTTATACAAAAGAACATAAGCCCAGGTGGTTCAGCTGATCTATTGGCAGTGACCATTATGCTATACTTACTCCAAATGGGGGATATATAATGATTGATGAAAAGATGTTTATAAATATCCTTAATTCAAGGGAAGAAAGAGGGGAAAAACAAAGGGAAGTTTTAAAAGAATATCCTTTTACTCTTATTTCCTTTACCCTTAATACTCCTGGAATCATTAAGGATAATGAACTTTATAGAAGAATCCATAGTGATGGGTTGGGAAAAATAATCCAACTTCTAAATATTGAAGGTGTAAAAATAAAATATAATGAGGTAATAGCTAAGAATACTGGGTCTGAAGCCTTTCTTTCAGTGGATTTGGATGCTAAAGAATTGAAAAAGCTCATGATTAGTATTGAAACTAGCCATCCCTTAGGAAGAATATTTGATATTGATATATTTGATCTTAACCACAATCAGATTTCAAGATCAGACATAGGGATTAATCCAAGAAAATGTCTGATGTGTGAAAAGGATGCAAAAGTTTGCATGAGAGAAAAGAATCATACTTATGAAGATTTAATCAAGAGAATAGAGGAAATTAGCAGTGACTATTTTAAAGATTAACTGGAATGGGAAAAGATACCATACATTAAATTATGAAATGAAAGAAGTGTTTGGGGATAAGGTGTTGAAGCTTTCACTAGATGGAGGATTTACATGCCCAAATAGAGACGGTACCCTTGGAAACAAGGGTTGCATTTTTTGTGGTGAAGAGGGGAGTGGAGAATTTGCAGGTTCAAGGCTTGAATCTATAAGAGAACAAGCAGAAGAGCAAAAGAGATTACTGAAAAATAAAAACAACTCAGATAAGTTTATAGCTTATTTTCAAAACTTTACCAATACCTATGGGGACATAGATTATCTTAAAAGGCTTTATAATGAAGCCCTAAACATTGATGGAATAGTTGGACTAGCTATAGCTACAAGACCAGATTGCCTAAATTATGAGGTTTTGCAGTTGTTAAGTGATCTAAATCAAATAAGCTTTCTTTGGGTTGAACTGGGACTTCAAAGTATTCATGAAAAGTCTGCTAATTTTATTAGAAGAGGTTATGAATTAAAGGTATATGATGAAGCTATAAAAGAACTGAAGCTAAGAGGAATTAAATGTGTGACTCATTTGATTATTGGGCTTCCTGGTGAAACCAAAGATCAAATTCTAGACTCTGTAGAGTACCTTGCAAGAACTCAAACATGGGGAATAAAGCTTCACTCACTTTATATAAGTAAGGATACTGATTTATATGATTATTACACAAAGAATCCCTTCAAAATGTTTACCCAGGAAGAATATGTTGATATAATTGTAGATGCTTTGGAAATATTACCCATGGATATGATAGTGCATAGGCTAACGGGGGATGCTGATAAGAGTCTTTTGCATGAACCTAAATGGAGTGGTAATAAGCTTAAAGTTCTCACGTCTATAGACAAGGAGTTGAAGGAACGAGAAAGCTTCCAAGGTAAAAAATATTCAAAATAAAATGGCTAAGTAGCCAAGACTAATAGTTAAGAGAAGGTGCAGAATTGATCTATCTAGCATTTGTTTTATCCTTTATAGTTTTAATTTATACTGTTCTAAATGGTTATTTTATTGGTTATGGATTGGGGACGAGCTTCCTAATTTTTGCAGTGGTATCCTTACTTAAGGGTAAAAAAATCACCGAAATCAAAAACAGTGCCTGGAAAGGCGGCAAAAGAGCCTTTGTAGTTCTTAAGGTTTTTATACTAATAGGCCTGGTAACAGCATCCTGGCTTATATCTGGTACAATACCTGCAATTGTATATTATAGTCTTAAAGTAATGAACCCTAATTTTTACATATTATTTGCATTTTTAGCATGTGCATCAGTTTCATATATGCTGGGAACATCCCTTGGTACTGCATCTACCATAGGTGTAGTCCTTATAATAATGGCTAAGGGGAGCGATATAAATCTTAACTTAGCAGCTGGAGCAATGCTTTCAGGAATATATTTTGGAGATAGAACATCACCAATGTCCTCTGCGGCTAATCTGGTAGCAAATCAAACTGATACTAAGCTATATGAAATGTTAAAAGGGTTTAGAAAGACTACAGTAGTTCCATTTATACTAGTATCTTTTATTTATTTAGTGTTATCTTTTTCAAATCCTTTGACAATGACAGAAAGCAATATTTCATATCTTTTAATGGAAGAATATACTATTAATCTCCTAGTTCTAATACCAGCAATTATAATGCTTGTATTAAGTACATTGCAGTATGATGTAAAGAAATCTATGTTTATCAGTGTAGTTGCAGGCTCAATAATAGCTATTGTTATTCAAGGTGCAACAGTAGTTGAATTGTTCCGTACTTTGATCTTTGGGTTTAAGCTTCAACCAGATAACCCATTAGTTGATTTAATCAAAGGTGGAGGGCTAATATCCATGATTAAGACAGGCCTTGTAATTTTTATATCCTGTGCTATGGCTGGTCTTTTGGAATCTTTAAGTCTTTTTGAAAAAATCAGCAATATCTTTAAGAAATATCATAAAAGATCACAAATATTTTCCATTACAGCTCTAACTTCTTTTATAAGTGCATGTTTTGGAGGCAATCAATCCATAGCAGTAGTAATGACTAGTGAAATCATGAAGAGCGTTTACTCTGAAAACACTATAGATAAATATAAGCTGGCTAATGATATCTCAAATACAGCCATACTATTTGCGCCTTTAATACCATGGAATGTAGCAGTCCTGGTACCATCAATTACCTGGGGGGTTGAACCTTTTAAAATTATTCCTTTTGCATTTTATTTGATGATACCATTTGTATATAACTATATGAGGATAAGGATGAATGAGGATTATTAGAGATCGGGATTATGACTGCACCTATGCTTAAAGATATTATTTAAAACTATATAATTTATAAAAAAAGCTGATTTGTCGAAAAATCAGCTTTTTTTATTACGAATAGGATTAGGGTGTCAAAAGACTCCTTTAAATTATTAATTTATGATATGTACC
>CAZHLF010000107.1:0-7889 GCA_964532845.1 uncultured Tissierella sp. | reverse complement strand
CACTGACTACTAGTACACGATTCTTATTCTTGGCAACTGCATCAACGGCTCTGTTAATAGCCACACGCTGATAATAGCGAGGGGTTTTGTAATTTGGTATATAATAATATGGTTCTAGCATTATCTTTTCTTCAAATTCATCAATCCCTTTATCTATTCTATACCTTTGATATAAGACTTCTGGCGATGGGAACTCTTCTAGTTTCAGGTCTCTCACTTCTCCAGTGATAAGATTCTGCTCCACAAATCCGTCGCCATTTGAAGCATATACATAGGAAATATCCAATGCCTTTGCATATTCAATGGCCTGTTGTAGTCCTGCTCCTACTGAATGATTATTGTCTTTTGCTTCCACAATAGCTAATGGGAAATTACTCTTATAGAACAGTACATAATCTGCTCGTTTTTGCTTTCCCCTTGCAGTAATGTTTCCTCTTAGAATAATCCGTCCTGCAGTAAAAGCATATTCTATTCGAACTTGTTTCTTTATATCCCAACCTGCCCCAGTAATAGCTGGTGTAATATATCTGGCTTTAATATCCTCTTCAGACAAATGGCTCTTTCCCATGAATTCAGCCCCTTCCATTTTATTTAAATCGCAATGATGTCAATTGAATTTAAACTCCATGATGTCATTCATATAAATGGAGGTATTTGCAGAACACCTCCAAGGATGTAAAATATTGTTAAGGATATTATAGCATATAACTTATCAAAAAACAGAAAGAAAACCTTGTATTATCACAAGGTTCCCAATATTACCTACCCATAAAGCCAGCACCCAACTTTATGACCTTCTTCTATTTCTATTAGCTCTGGTATCTGTTTACTGCATATGTCCATAGCTTTGCTGCATCTATTACTAAACCTGCATCCATTAGGATAATTTGTTGGATGTGGGACATATCCTGGTATTGAACTCAACTTATCTACCTTGGTATCTATGCTAGGTATACATTCCATTAAACCAACAGTATATGGATGCTTAGGATTTCTGAATAAAGTTTCTACTAAGGCTTCCTCCATTATCTTTCCACAATACATAACTATTACTCGGTCTGCATTTTCAGCAACAAGTCCAAAATCGTGGGTTATTAGTATCATTGACATTTTCAATTTATTCTTTAAGTCTCTCAAGAGTTCCATTATTTCAGCTTGTATAGTAACATCCAATGCTGTAGTAGGTTCATCGGCAATAAGTATATCAGGATTACATGCAATAGCCATGGCTATCATTATTCTCTGTCTCATACCGCCACTAAATTTTCCAGGAAGTTCATTATATCGCAAACTTGCATCTGGAATACTTACATCCTTCATAAGTTCTACAACCCTCTTTTTCGAATCCCTTTTAGAAGAAGTTTTGTGAATAATTATGGCTTCTCTTATTTGTTCACCTATTGATATTGCAGGATTAAGGGAGGTCATAGGTTCTTGATAAATCATGGATATTCTATTTCCTCTTAGCTTTGACATTTTCCTTTCCGATAGGGCTAGTAAACTCTCACTATTAAACAGAATATCACCACTAACAATTTCACCTGGAGGATTTATTAGACGCATAGTTGAAAGTACTGTTGCACTCTTTCCACTACCTGATTCTCCTACGATTGCTAAAGTCTCATTTCTATCCAGGCTAAAACTTACTCCATCTACCGCTTTTAATATTTCATTACCTATAATGAAATAAGTCTTCAAATCCTTAACTTCTAGCAAACTAGCCATTATCTTAATCCTCCATATATAATATCATAAATGGTATCTACCATCATTTGGCCAGGCCCTTTAAGTTTTCCACTATCTATATGGTCTAAATCGTCATAAGGGGTCCTAATAATATCGTCTATCCCAACACTATCAATGATAATTGAATTTATGTCGTAAGTGATAGTATCCTGTGTAATTGGCGAACCAATTTTTCCATATATAGTTTTCACATCATTTCTTCTTGCATTTTTCTTTAAGGCCTTAATATAATTCTGAGCCAGATAATCTCTTGGAAGAGTGTTTGTTGTATCTAATATTAGTTTTTCAGATTCCTTAAAACCAAAGTTCTTTAAATCTATGTAGAATGCTTTCCTGCTACCGTTGAAATACTTCTTTAGAAAACGTTCTGAACTTCTTTCTATTGTATTTGTACTATCCCAAAATGCGAAAACTATTGTTCTTTCTGGTTTTTCCTCCATACTTCCCATTAACCGAGCTATTTCAAGGCCAATAGCTGTTCCCCCAGCCTCCATAGAAGATGGATATCTAGTGTTTTTATCGTCCCCAACTGAATCAAAGCTAGATCCTATAATGATTATTTCATCCTTTATGCTTTCATTTGAACCTTCAATAATGCCAGCTACACTTGCACTAATAGGATTTTCAGTATACTCACATTCAATTTTTAAATGTATCTTGGAATTTGATTCTTTTAATAGCTCATCACCTTTATCTGAGGAAACGGAAATATTTACAGTCTCAGTATTAGGCGGTGCTATTCTATCTATAGTCCTCTTATTGACAATATCTGTACTTTCCCAATTGGAAATGTAAAAAAGTGCCTTAGGCTTAGCACTACCAATAGCATATCCAATAAAACGACTTGCAGAAATCATATCAAGTCCCCTTATATCTATTACAAGGACCTTACCATAGAGATGACTAAGGTCTTTATAATTATATGGATATAATCCTAAGTCCTTCATAGTCACATAGTGAAGATCATAAGTTCCATCAAGATTAATTGGGTTAACTATATAATAATCCTTCCTAAACTCTAGAGAGCTTATCCCCTTCTGATCAGTTATAGTCATGCTTGATTCTATAACATTTACTGCTTCCATCATTTCAAACTGATGTATATACTTTCCATCAAATGGTTGTACTCCATAATCTTTAAGCTGGGTTGCAAGGTAATCTGCTACTTTTTCATTTGTTCCAAATCCAGCCCTTCTACCCTCATACTCATCCTTTGAGAGCTCCTCTATGGTACTTACTGCAACTGCTTCATCAAATCTATACTTACTCTTTCCTTGTGGAAAGAAGATAATAAATAATATTAGTGAATAAAGTAATAGTTTCCTTCGAACATTTTTTCTATATATATTGTAATTCTTTATTTCATATATGAGTCTTAAAGGAGAAATAAATGAAGGTATTCCTCTAACCCAGGATATTATTCTTGAACTTCTCTTATTTAATTCAAGCCTAAGCCCTTCACCTAGAAGATTAAAACTAATTATACTTATAGAGAAGGCTGCAGCAGGATAGAATACAAGCCAGTACCTGCCAATGGAAAGTGGCCATTGTGGTGATGTTAGTAATGATACCCATTCCACATCAAAGGGAATTCTATAATCTCCTGCTGCATCCACCGCTCCAGTGCTTGTAATTAGTCCAAAAACACCTATTTGTGATAAAATTAATAGGGCTTGGGCAATTTCTAAAAAGAATAATACCACCATACTTGGAATTAAATGAGGTATCAAATTCTGAAGTGCAATTTCTAGTTTGTTCTTTCCTATTGCTATTTCACCTTCGATAAAATCAAGACTCAGAATCTCTTCAACCTTATTTTTCAATAGGTTTGCAAGTCTGCTCCATCCAAAGAAAATCAGTGAAAAACCTACTATAGGTATAGTCTCCTTAAAGATATCCCTCATGAACAGTAGTCTGCTTAAGAGCATTGTAATAATTATCAAAGGAAATGCACTGAAAATTACACTAAACTGTTTTATAACCCAGTTTGCAGCTCTATTCCCATAACCCGCTAATATAGCTAGTGGAAGTGAAATTGCAAATCTTCCTATAGTAATTAATAAAGCTATTGTTAGAGTAAGCTTACTTCCATAAAATATAAGACTCTTCATATCCCTTCCATATATATCAGTACCCCAAGGATATTCTTCACTAGGCTCTAAGGGAGGCTCGAATATATTCAGCTCTCCATCTATATAGATAAAATCCAACCTCTCTTTTCCGTAAGGATCAGATCGTGTAAAATACTCAGGATAAATACTAAATGCTATTAATGCACTAACCATAAGAATTCCTAATATAAGAGTAATATTAAACTTAAACTTCTTCATATGGTTCTCCCCTTAAGCGGCTTTGCTACCATCCATTTAAGTATGTAAAAAATATAATCCAAAAGGAAGTAAATAGTACCAATTAGAACTATACTTAAAACAAGTCCATCTTTTTCAAACTTTAAGAAAAAATCTATAAGAGCATTGGTTAATCCAGGATAACCAAATATCCTCTCTACCATTAGTAGATTGCCAATAATTATGGAGGTAATACTAGGTAAACTGCTTATTATAGATGGTATGGCATTTTTCATTACATGCTTCCATAAAACTCTTCCTCTTGAGCAACCCTTTCCTATGGCAACATTTATATGATCCTTTGTATAACAATTATCTATGGCCATTGAGGTTATTCTTGCAATATAGCAGGCCGGAAGTATGGAAAGGGCAACTAGTGGTAATAGCATATGATTTAGAGTACCCCCACCACCTACTCTAAAAATCTCTATACCATTTTTATTAAGATATACAGCCAGTCTTTGCAAGAGGGCTATTATCATTATATCTGGAATAGACACAGGTATTATTGTTCCTAAAACCTTTAGACTGGACCCCTTTTCTTTTCCTCTACTACTATCTAATATTCCCTTGGGTACTCCTAGTAGTATTGCTAGCATCAATCCACCTGATAAAAGGTAAACTGAGTTTTTCATTGTCTTATTAAATAGATAGTTTAAAGATCTTCCATCAGTTCCAGTAGTACCAAAGTCAAATTTTATTAATGATACAAATTTTTCATTTGTTTCATTTATTATCAGAGTTCCTTCATGAGAAGGTTTTAGACCACCATCTTTAAATCTTATAGTGAAGTTACTTGGTAGAGTACATAAAAGTACTGTTATATAAATAAATACCAGATATATAAGAAGGGCCTTTAATATCTTACTTGAAACTATATTTATTCCTTTTATCAAATCATTACCTCCCTTGAGGTATCATTTAAATCGTAGAGATGACATGCGGCAGTGTGATTTCCGCTTGCAGTTTGAAGTGATGGTTTCTTCTCAGAGCAAATAGCCATTGCATATTTACATCTTGGATGAAAGCTACAACCACTTGGTTGAAAAATTGGACTTGGAATTTCACCTGTTAACATTTCCCTTTGTTTAATACTCCATGGATTCTGTACTGGTGCAGAAGAAATCAAGACCTTGGTATATGGATGAAGTGGAGTAGTGAATATTTCCTCAGTTGTACCCATTTCCACTATTTTCCCAAGATACATTACTCCAACTTTATTTGAAACATGCCTAATAACATTTAAACCATGAGCTATAAAAAGATAGGATACCTTCAGTTCCTTTTGAAGGTCTTCCAAGAGATTTAAAATCTGTGACTGAACTGATACATCAAGTGCAGAAACAGGCTCATCACATATAATAAATTTTGGTTTAGTGGCAATAGCCCTTGCTATACCTATTCTCTGACGTTGACCTCCACTGAATTCATGGGGAAACTTCCCGGCATCCTTAGCACTCAAACCGACAAGATCCAATAGTCTTTTAACCTCTTTGCTATAATCATACTTATAAACTATTTTATGTATACTTAAGGGCTCTGAAAGAATATCCTCAATAGTCATCTTAGGATCCAATGCTGAATATGGGTTCTGAAAAACAACTTGAATATCCTTCCTGATTTTCCTCATTTCCCTTTCTGAAAGCTCATTTATATTTCTGCCCTCTAGAAAAATTTCTCCTGAAGTAGGCTTTATTAATCTTAAGATTAGCCTCCCAGTAGTTGATTTGCCACATCCACTTTCACCAACTAGACCCAGGGTCTCTCCCTCAAATATATCAAAAGATACTCCATCTACTGCCTTTATATAATTCCTCTTCAAGTCTTCACCTGATGAAATTTGAAAGTGCTTGACCAAATCCTTCACTTCTATAATTTTGTTCAATCTAAGTCACCCCTAAGCCTCTAATTTCAATTATTGCATAATGTGCCATTAAAATTATATTACCATATCATTGTAACAGAAGAAAATCTTTTATTTTCAATTAACTACTTGCAGTGTAAATTTAAAATGAACCCTGGCATAGCAAAAAGCCTTGTAATTTTTAAAAATTACAAGGCTTGAATTCAATTAATTAACATTTACCAAAATGACAGTCTGGGAATGTACAAACTTCACATTTTAAGCATTGCCCACCATAACCTAACCTAGTTATATCTCGTCTAGTTATTTCTTCTCCAGCCATTACTCTTGGAAGTAGTAAATCAAAGGCAGTAGTAGCAGAAAACATAACACAACCTGGTAGGCCAAATATAGGTATATCTCCTAAATAACCAAAAAGAAGCATTGCACCAGGTAATATTGGAGTTCCATATTTAACAATTCTGGCTCCTGTAGCTTTTATAGCCCCAGGGGTTTTATCATCTGGATCTACGCTCATACCTCCAGTAACTACAATAAGTTCAGCACCCATTTCCTTTACCTTTAAGATGGTATCTCTAATTGTTTCCAACTCATCTGATACTATTTCCTTATGGAAAACTTCTGCTCCATAATATTTAAGCTTCTTTTCAACAACTGGTCCAAATTTATCTTCAATTCTTCCCTTATAAACCTCACTACCAGTAACTATTATGGCAGCCTTCAAGGTCTTGAAAGGTTTTACCTCAAAAATCGGGCCTCTATCAGCAATAATATCCCTTATTTCCTGAAGCTTATCCTTTTTAATAGTCAAGGGTATTACTCTACATCCACCTATAAGAGCCTTATCTTCTATTGTTCTATTTCCATGTATAGTAGCAATACAGATATCATCTAAATCATTTACATCGTCTAATATTTCTCTATTTATCTTTAATAAACCCTTATAATCAGGGATTATGTTTATCTTTCCTTCACGTGGGGGTTCTGTAAAATGAACGCCATTACCACATATTAATCTTCCAAGCTCAAGAGCAGCCTCATCCTCATGGAATTCGTCTTCTCCTAACTCAAATATGTATATATGTTCTTTTCCTATCCTTAGAAGTCGTTCTATATCTGATTCCTTAATTACATGACCTTTCTTAAAAGCTACCCCTTTAAACTCACCAGGAACAATTTCTGTAATATCATGACCAAGAACCATACCTACTGCATTTTCTGTTTGGACTACTCTCATAAATAACCTCCGTATGCGTTATTCTTCTTTGTCTGATTCTTCCATTTCATGTGATTCTTTTTCAGTTTCCTTCTTTTTTGGTTTATCATTTAATGATAAATCAACAGACACATCTTCCTTTATATCATTTGAGAACTTCTTAAATTCATTTAATGTTTTACCTAAAGTTCTGCCAAGCTCTGGAAGCTTTGATGGACCAAATACCACGAGAGCAATTCCTAATATTAATATTAACTCCATTGTACCTATTCTACCCATTTTTTCACCTCTGTTCATTAAATCATATATACTGTACTAATCATTATATCATTTCGATTTGAAAATCTATATATTTTTATCCATATTTCTAATTTTCTTTCTCAGCTCTTCCTTTTTATTGCAAATATCGCATTTTACTTTATCACCATGGTAAAAAATATACTTATCTCCACAGTCAGGGCAAGTTCTTATATTTAATTCTTTCTTAATGTTGTATTCCAAATTTTTAACAGGAATATTTTCATTTGATTTTATAGATTTACTAGGGCATATATCAACACATAATTTACAATTTAAACAGATGCTACCGTTATGATAAAGTAGTATCTTATCTTCATCTTCCTCTATATTCCAAGCCTTTACAGGGCATATATCTTCACATTTTTTACATGCATTACAATTATTATCTACTTCATAGGTATTGAAAAAAATATTG
>CAZHLF010000106.1:5038-8031 GCA_964532845.1 uncultured Tissierella sp. | reverse complement strand
ACGCTATATATTGCCATAGTTACTCCTTGTTTTTACCAAGGGAAAATACCCCTGTTTTTTAATTCATCCTTTAATCCATCAATTTCTACATTGTTTGGAGCCAGTATAAAGATATCCTTGTTGACCTTTTGTATCTTAGCATCCAAAGCATATAAACCACCGCTTACAAAATCAAATATTTGTCTCTTAATAGATGCATCCAGTTGTTCAAAATTAAGAACTACAGCTTTTCTAGATTTAATATCATCTATTATTGCAGGAGCTTCGTCATAATTTAGTGGCTCATGAACAGCAATTTTCATATTGCTATTAGTATGTATATTTACAACTTTAT
Source organism: uncultured Tissierella sp. (assembly GCA_964532845.1). Taxonomy (GTDB): domain Bacteria; phylum Bacillota; class Clostridia; order Tissierellales; family Tissierellaceae; genus Tissierella_B. The sequence goes on along the minus strand of CAZHLF010000106.1, from coordinate 7,697 downwards.
TATTAAATTTTTTAGTCCTAGTATTTTGTGGAACTTCTAGATCTTCCTCTTCCTCAAATACCTCTTCTTCCTCATAATCATCAATACCAATAAAATATTTAACCTTGTCCATAAATTTACTCACAAAAAACCCTCCTAATAATTTCTACTTCCAAAAATCCCGGTTCCTACTCTTACCATATTTGAACCTTCTTCAATTGCCAACTGGTAGTCATTAGACATTCCCATAGATAAATAATCCATATTTAATTCTGAATAATGTCTTGTTAAAATGTCTTCTTTAAGCTTGTATAATGAACTAAAAACTCCTCTTAATAACTTTTCATCACTTGTATTAGGAGCTATAGTCATTAGCCCTCTGATTTTAATATTTTCATAAAGGAGAACTTCTTCTATAAATGGGATAACTTCATCAACCTTTAGTCCAAACTTACTCTCTTCTTCTGCAATATTTACCTGGAGTAGAACATTGGCAATACAATCCTTTTGCTTTGCCCTTTTATTCAGTTCTATTGCCAGGGAACTTCTATCTAGAGAGTGAATTAATTTCATTTTGTCTACTATATACTTGACTTTATTAGTTTGTAAATAGCCAATCATATGATAATTTACACTATCCATAAGTAAAGGAACTTTTATTTCCAGCTCTTGTACTTTGTTTTCACCAATATCAGTAACTCCACAATCAATAGCTTCCTTTATTCTATCCAAGTCTACAGTCTTTGTAACAGCAATTAAATCTACCTTGTCTTTTCGACCAGACTTAGTCAATGCTCTATCTATGTTTTCATTTATATGGATTAAATTTTCTCTTATACTGATTTTAAACACTCCTTTTATTTCAATATTTCACCCTCAGTTACGCTTTTATTGTCTAAAAATATTTCAGTAAACAGTGTAATTGTTTTAGTAGGTTCCTCATCACCAAATTGAATAAATCCTCTATAATCCCCTTTATCAATATAGGTAAAATCACCTTCTTCAGCCAGAATCTTTACTGGTCTAAATTTTACTATTCCATTTATTTCTTTAATATATACACCCTTCAAGCCATCCTTTTCCAAAATTGTTCCTGATGGGATCTTATATCCTTCTATCTTAGAATGTAATATATTAATATTAGCATGTCTCAAATTATAATCATTATGAAGATAAGTACATAACTTCAATATAACTACAGCATTTTTCCCTGTAAAGTTAATGGTTTGAATTCTACCATTTAGTAAAGTTCCATCCTCTAATTCAATATTCATAGACTGGCCAATAATATATTTTTCAATATCCTTTTTGTCCTCTATCTTTATAGCCATAAACCATTCATAATTATTTATTATTTTATATATAGGTTCACCTGTATTTACATATTCATTTTGTTCTTGCTTTTCAAAATTTATTAACTCAAGTCTATCGTATGTGTAATTTTCAAACTCCCTTGGTAAATACATTCTCTCATATCCATCTATTTCAAAAGACACAATACCAGAGATTGAAGAAAAATATTTCAAAGTACTATTATTAAGCTGAGTTATTAAAGAATCCCTTTTTTCATTTAAACTATCTAGACTTTGATTTAAAAGATTATTATTAACTGAAGATTCTTCTTTAATAAGCATGTCCTCTTTTACTTCACTTATATGGGATAAATTCCCTGAATTTATATTCTCCTGTATACTAGTAATCACTTCTGAAGAGAAAGTCTCTTCATTCTCTTCATTATTTTTTAATTTATTTTTATCTTTTAATTTTCCTATTTTCCCTTCTACTTCTATCAGTTCTTGTTTTATATCTGAGTTATCCTTCAAAATACTAATATTGGCAACTTCAACACCTACTCCAACTCTATGTCCTTCTTTAACCATAATATTTAACAACCCACTAGCTTCGGCATTATAAACAGTTTCGTCCTTAATTACAAATGCTTCACCTTTAGATTTATTATAAAGAGTTCCATCTTCAGGCAATATAGTTTTAGGAGTTCCAAATAAGGTAGATGAAAAGCTTATTAACAGATAAAAAAAGATAGATAACACTATAATACTAAACCTCTTTTTTGAGGTCTTCCTCTTTATTTTCTCATCTGACATAATATCACCCTTATCTAGAAAAAGAACTTACCGTAGCTACTCAATATTTTAAACTGTAAGATGTTATCAACTTTAAACTTCATTATCTTGTTTTTATGAGTTATTAATAAAATTGCATTTTCTTTTTTAATAGCACCTATCAACGTACCTATAAACTTCTCATTCTTCTTTGTGAAGACCTTAATTTCATCACCAGTTTTTAATCGGGTTCCATCAAGGAAGAATTCATTCATATCAGCATCATTTAAGTGCTCTTGTGTCACATATTTATTATCTATTAATATAACATTATTTTTCAAATAGAATTTTTCCTTCAATACTACTAAAATATAGCCCAATATACTTGTAAAAAGCAGCATTGACAGGAGAATTTTAAGAAATGCAAACATATTTTTCCTCCTTTCGATACTTAAATTAGTATATCATAATTATATTATATTTAAAACAGAATTACAAAGAAAAAAGGCTTTCAAAGAATGTCTTTAAAGCCTTTATACTACCTATTGATTTAATTATTTGTGTAAGGATCAAATTATTATACAGATAAACCCACCACTGCCATCGTTTAAAATTCT
>CAZHLF010000106.1:0-5028 GCA_964532845.1 uncultured Tissierella sp. | reverse complement strand
TTGATGATCCGCTGCAGCGTTTCACCTAATTTCTGTCGGGCATCTTCTGGCATAGTGGTAATTTTACTGTTTAACTGCTCATTAACCAGATCATAAAGTGATTTTCCAAATAGGTTTGACTGCCAAATCTTAGCTGGCTCTGATTCGAATTCATTCATAAAATACTGTAGAAGCTCTTCAGATTGTCTTTCTGACCCTATTAATGGAGATATCTCAGTAGTAATATTTGCTCTTAGTACATGAAGGGAAGGGGCAGTAGCCTTTAGCTTGACACCAAACCTATTGCCTTGTCTGAATATTTCTGGCTCTTCAAGCTCCAATTCATCCTGTGAAGGGCTAACAAGTCCATACCCTATCTCCTTAGCTTCTATCAATGCTTTTTCTATCTTGTCATATTGCTTTTTAGTTTCTGCTAGCTTTCCAACTAGATTTAGAATTTGATGATCGCCTTCAATTTTATAGCCAGAAATTTCATTTAAAATCCTATAGAATAATCCCTCTTCTAGAACTACATCTGCATTTACAATACCTTCACCAAGACTAATTTCTTTTAATCCTACTTCTTTAATAATATCAACATCCATTAGTGGTATAAGAGAAGAATGAATTTGATTTAATTTTTCAATATCCTTTATTGAATCCTTTAATGAATTCATTATTGATGTTCTAATCCAGTGGTTCTTTGGTAGACCATCTATCCATCCAGGTAGATTAATATTTATTTCTTTTACAGGGAATTCAAACAATAACTTCTCAAATACTCTTTCTACATCTTCCACATACATGTTTAAGCAATCCATTGCAATTACTGAAACCCCGTACTTACTTTCAAGACTATCTCTTAGTGCTATTGTACTATCAAGATTAGGATGCTTAGAGTTTAAAATTATGACAAATGGCTTTTCAATTTCTTTAAGTTCACTTATTACTCTTTCCTCAGCCTTAATATAATTAGCTCTGTCAATATCTGTAATTGAGCCATCTGTTGTTATTACAAAGCCGATGGTGGAATGGTCTCTGATAACCTTTTTGGTACCTATTTCAGCTGCTTCTTCAAATGGTATTGCTTTCTCTTCCCATGGAGTAGTTACCATTCTTGGCATTTGGTTTTCCTCGTGACCTAAAGCACCTTTAACAAGATAACCAACACAGTCTACCATTCTAACCTTTAACTTTACACTGTCTTTTAAAACCAATTCTACAGCTTCATTTGGAACAAACTTAGGCTCTGTAGTCATGATTGTTTTACCTGCACCACTTAACGGGAGCTCATCCTTTGCTCTTTCCTTTTTATTGGTATTTTCCATATTAGGTAGCACAAGAAGCTCCATAAATCTCTTGATAAATGTAGATTTCCCTGTTCTTACTGGTCCAACTATACCAGCATATATATCTCCGTCTGTCCTTTCCGCTATATCCTTGTATATATCGAAAGCTTCCACTTCCTTCCCCCCTCATTCCAAAATATATTTATAATTATTAAGCATATAGGAAACTGGAGACAGTTTCCTCACTCTAGTTATATATATACTTTGTACCAAATAAATATTACTTATTTTTCAAATTCACAATTATCAATTCACAGTTCACTAATAAACAAATTAAGCAACTTACACAAAATTAAAAATCACTATTGGTAATCTGCTTAAATTCACAATTCACATTTATTTTGGGGGTCTATCTTTTAGTCTTAAACAGGAGATTTCTAGCGTTGGTCAAAATGGTACTAAAAAATTAGGATATAAATTATCTCGACTTCGAAAAAATTTGGTAACTGAACTTTGTTTTTTATGAAGTTCTTGGTTAATGATTAACACCCTTATTAGCTCGACCCTAAATTCAGCTTGTTAATCATACCAAGAGCAAATAAAAAACATTAGTTCAGTCAAATTCTTGAGGGAGAAGGAATTTTTATCCTAATTTTTTTGTTTCTAAATTATAAATAGACACAAAAAACCTGCTTAAAAAGCAGGTTCTTGTTTACCAGTTATATCCATTATTTATAGCTACATCTTCCATTTCGTGTTTCTTTTCTCTTCCCATTAACTTATTTACTGATTCACTTACATCTTCACCATTATACAGTACATTGTAGATTTCCTCTGTAATAGGCATTTCAACTTCGTATTTCTGTGCAAGTTTATAGGCAGATTTAGTTGTTTTTACACCTTCTACAACCATTCCTACCTCTTTGATTGCTTCATCTAGGCTTAGTCCCTGCCCAAGAAGCATTCCACATCTTCTGTTTCTACTATGCATACTTGTACAAGTAACTATTAAATCTCCTATACCGGTTAATCCGGAAAAAGTATTTGCATTGGCTCCTAATTTCACACCAAGTCTAGCCATTTCAATATTTCCTCTAGTCATAAGAGCAGCCTTAGTATTATCACCATATCCTAATCCATCAGAAATTCCTGCACCTAGTGCAATAATATTCTTTAAGGATCCTCCCAGTTCAACTCCTATAATATCAGGATTTGTATAAACCCTAAAACTCGATGTAATAAATAAATCTTGAATATATTCTGCAACATCCTTATTTCGTGATGCCGATACTACAGTTGTTGGAAGGTTGATACCTACCTCTTCAGCATGTGATGGCCCTGAAAGGACAGCATAGTTGTTATTTGGAAGTATCTCATTGACTATTTCTGAGATTCTCATAAGACTGTCATTTTCAATTCCTTTAGCCACATTTACAATTATTTGATCTTTATTAATAAAATTCTTAGCATAATTTAGAGTTTCTCTTACTCCATGAGTTGGAACACTTAAAACAATGACATCTTTTTTATAGATAGCCTTTTCTAAATCAGTACCAACTGATAAATTATCAGGCAGCTTTATATTAGGCAGGTATCTTGTATTTTCCCTATTAGTGTTCATAGAGTCAACTTGTTCAGAGTTCCTAACCCACATATCAACCTGAATATCTTTATTAGATAGAAGTATTGCTAAAGCTGTACCCCAGCTGCCTCCACCCAATACTCCAACTTTTTCGTTCAAATATATCACCCACCTATTTTATTTTCATTTCCGTTAAGAAGTCTTTTTATATTATCTTTATGCCTATAAATACCAATTAGGGATAACAAAAGAGATGTAATTAATAATTCTTTATTAAATGGTCTTTTTGTTAAAGCATTAATTATAGGTAATATAGTAAAAAAAACAATAGAACCAAGGGAAACATATTTAGATACTATAGCAGTTAGTATTCCCAATATGACGGAAAATAAGGCTCCATAGAAGTTTAGAATAGCCATACAAGCTATAGTTGTAGCTACCCCCTTACCACCCTTAAAGCCTAAAAAAACCGGGAAATCATGTCCTAGAACTACAAAAATAGCAGCTATTAATCCACCATTATATCCCAATAAAAGAAAACCAATATAGACAGCTAATATTCCTTTTAAAAAATCCAATAAAAATGTAAGGACTCCTAATTTTTTTCCCATGACTCTCATCGCATTAGTTGTGCCTGCATTTCCGCTGCCATATCCACGAATATCAATGTTTTTAAACAGCTTTCCAACGAAGTATGCAGAAGAAAAACAACCTAATAGATAAGAAAGAGTTATAGTAGCAAAAATATTCATTGTTACTCTCCCTTTTCTCTCAACTCAAATTGTATTGGAACTCCACTAAAACCAAAATGGTCTCGTATTTGATTTTCCAAATATCTCATATATGAGAAATGCATTAACTCTTTATTGTTTACAAAGATAACAAATTTAGGTGGTCTTACTCCAACTTGAGTTCCATAATAAATTCTTGCTCTCTTTCCTTTATCTGAAGGAGGCTGATTCATCAATACAGCTTGATTAATAATATCATTTAATACCCCTGTAGAGATTCTTAAGTTATAATTATTGTTTACAACATTCAATAACTCCAATAATTTATTTACTCTTTGACCAGTTTTTGCAGATATATATACAATAGGTGCATAGTTAATAAATCCTAAAGATTCCCTAACTTCTTTTTCAAATTCTAAATATGTTCTGTCATCCTTTTCTACTAAATCCCATTTATTAATTGCCACAATGATACCTTTACCATTATCATGTGCATATCCTACTACTTTAGAATCCTGCTCAGTAATGCCTTCTGTAGCATCTACTACCAACACACATAAATCAGCTCTATCTACAGCAGTAAGGGTTCTAACAACAGAATATCTTTCTACATTTTCATAGATACTTCTCTTTCTTCTTAACCCAGCAGTATCTACAAATACATATTTATTGCCTTGAAATTCAAAAAAACTATCGATGGAATCTCTTGTTGTGCCAGGAATATCTGTAACTATTAGTCTTTCCTCACCTAAAACATGGTTAATCAGTGATGATTTTCCCGCATTAGGTTTCCCAATAAATGCAACTCTAACAACATCCTCATCATATTCTGTTTCCTTATCTTCAGGAAAATGCTCTACTATTTTATCAAGTAAATCTCCTAAACCTAATGCTTGCTCAGCAGAAATTACCATAGGATCACCAAGACCTAATTCATAGAACTCATAAATTTGGTCCGGAGTTTTTGGCGTATCTATCTTATTGCAAACAACTATTATTTCTTTACCAGATTTTCTTAGGATTTCACCTACCTCATAATCTGTTTGAGTCATGCCTGCTAAGCCGTCAACTACAAATAGTATTACATCAGCTGTATCTATAGCTATTTGAGCTTGTTTCTTTATGTTTGACATTATGATATCATCATTTTCTGGCTCTAAACCACCTGTATCAATTAACGTAAAATACTTGTCTAACCATTCACCTTCAGCATAAATCCTATCCCTAGTTACACCTGGAGTATCCTCCGTAATGGCAATTCTTCGACCTACTAATCTGTTAAATAAAGTAGATTTTCCTACATTAGGCCTTCCTACTATTGCGACTATCGCTCTATTCATATGCTCACCTCTTTTATACAATTTAAAAACTCTTTACCATCCACCAATGAAACATCTACTCTTATACCTAACTCCCGTCTTACATCCTCTAATGATATATTGTCTAA
>CAZHLF010000105.1:0-8052 GCA_964532845.1 uncultured Tissierella sp. | reverse complement strand
TATAGGTAACCACAAACCTGCAGAATTGAAGAAAATTGCCCAACCTTGGTATGATAAGCCAATAGACTCAGCAACAAGAGAAGGTAGTTTTGGGGAAATAATGCCTGAGGATGAATTCATTGGCTTAATGAAAATAGTGGATGTATTTGAACTAGTTAAGCTAGAGAAATCATTTAATGAAAAAGTTAAACAGAAATTAACAGCTCACCCATTAATCAGTGACGAACTTGTGTCAAAACTAAAGGGTGGCGATGACATAACAGATATAGAAAAAGCAATAAAAGAGCAACATGCGGAAAGCTTAATGTTTAATGACCAGTTGGTTGGATGTATTAAAAGAGCTCATGATGTTGATGTTAACTTAAATTCCCATGTTATATTTGAAAATTTGGTTTCAAAAGCATCGGGAGTATTGGCAGCACTTCACCTAATAGCTAAAAACAATATAAATCCAGAAGAGATCGATTATGTTTTAGAATGCTCTGAAGAAGCATGTGGAGATATGAATCAGAGAGGTGGAGGAAACTTTGCAAAAGCTATTGCTGAAATGGCAGGTTTTATAAATGCCTCTGGATCTGATGTTAGAGGATTCTGTGCTGCTCCAGCACATACGATAATTTCTGCAGCATCATTAGTAAAAGCAGGCACCTTCAAGAATGTTGTGGTTGTGTCAGGAGGCTCAACAGCTAAGCTTGGTATGAATGGAAAGGACCATGTTAAGAAAGGTGTTCCAGTATTAGAGGATGTCATTGGAGGATTTGCAATGCTAATATCCGAAAATGACGGTATAAATCCAATCCTTAGAAATGACCTTGTAGGTAAACATACAGTTGGTACTGGCTCTTCACCACAGGCTGTTATTACTTCGCTGGTTACAGAACCTTTGGATAGAGGCAATTTAAAGATTACCGATATTGATAAGTATTCAGTTGAAATGCAAAACCCAGATGTTACAAAACCAGCTGGAGCAGGAGATGTTCCTACTGCTAACTACAAGATGATAGCAGCACTTGGAGTTAAAAGGGGTGAGCTGGACAGAAATGGCATCAATGATTTCATAGATGCTCATGGAATGGAAGGATGGGCACCTACACAGGGTCATATACCATCAGGTATACCATATATAGGATTTGCAAGAGAAGAAATAATTGAAGGTAACATTAAGAATACAATGATTATAGGTAAGGGTAGTTTGTTCCTAGGAAGAATGACAAATTTATTTGATGGAGCTTCTATAGTTATTGAAAAGAACCCTGGATTGGTTGAAGAGAGTAAGGGAGTTTCCCAAGATGAAGTAAGAAGCTTGGTAGCACAAGCAATGAGGGATTTTGCTTCTCATCTTTTAAAGGATTAGAGGTGATAATATGGCAACCAATGATATAAGAACAATGATAGGCAAAGTATTTAATGATATAGCAGATGCAATGGAAACAGGTCAGTTTGGAGAAAAAGTAAGGGTTGGAGTTACTCTACTTGGTAGTGAACTAGGACTTGAAAATGTCTTAAGAGGCGCTGAAGTAGCTCAAGAAAGAGATTCCTCAATTGAAGTTGTATTAATTGGACCAAAAGTTGACTCTGCTTTAACTCAAGTAGTTGTGGAAAATGAAGATCAAGGGTATAAAAAAATGGAAGAGCTTCTGGACAGTGGTGAAATAGGAGCTTGTGTTACTATGCACTATAGCTTTCCTATAGGAGTATCAACTGTAGGTAGAGTAGTCACCCCAGGACGTGGTAATGAAATGTTCATTGCTACAACAACAGGAACTTCTTCATCCCATAGAGTAGAAGCCATGGTAAAGAATGGACTATACGGTGTTATTACAGCAAAAGCAATGGGAATTAGTAACCCAACAGTCGGAATTCTAAACGTTGATGGAGCTCGCCAGGTAGAAAGAGCTTTGAAGGAGCTTTCCAATAAGGGATATGGTATAAACCTTACGGAATCAGCTAGAGCTGATGGTGGTGCTGTAATGAGAGGAAATGATCTTCTTCTGGGAACACCAGATGTGATGATAACAGATACCCTTACGGGAAATATTCTAATGAAGATGTTCTCATCATTTACTACAGGAGGAAACTTTGAATCCCAAGGCTATGGCTATGGTCCTGGAATAGGAGAAGGTTACAATAGAAATATTCTAATTTTATCCAGAGCTTCAGGTAGCCCAGTTGTTGCCAATGCAATCAGTTATGGAGCAAGCCTTATAAAGGGTGGCTTAATTGAATTGGCAAACGAGGAGTTTAAAAAAGCAAATAATGCTGGCTTAAAAGAAATTCTTCAAGGATTAACAAAGGAAAAAGAAAAAGAAGCAGCTACAATAGAGGTTAAAGCACCGGAAAAAGAAGTTGTAACCGGTACTATTGAAGGTGTAGACATAATGGAATTGGATGATGCAGTCAGAGCATTATGGAAGGATGGCATATACGCTGAATCTGGTATGGGTTGTACTGGACCTATAGTCATGGTAAACGAAGCTAAGGTAAATGCAGCCATTAAGTCTCTTTCCAAGGCCGGATATGCTGTAGGAGAAGCGGAAGATTGCTAATAAATGTTGTATTTTTGAGTTTTAGAGGGTATAATAAAAGCGAAGACATTAGTCTAATGAATTAATAGGGGGTCATAAAATGAAAAGATTACTAGCAATTGCTCTAGCAATTACGTTAGTAGCTGTAAGTGTTGCAGGTTGTAGTTCACCAGCAACAAATGGGGGTTCTTCAGATGGATTCGAAATTGCACTTATTACAGATAAAGGTAATATCGATGACAAGTCATTTAACCAAGGTGCTTGGGAAGGTGTAGTTGCATTTGCTGAGGCTGAAAAAATTACTCACCAATACATTAAACCTGAGGAAGCATCAGATGCTGGATATCTAGCAGCTATTGATTTAGCAGTAACTGGTGGAGCAAAGGTAATAGTTACACCTGGTTTCTTATTTGAAGTTCCAATATATGAAGCACAAACTAAGTATCCAGATGTTAAGTTCATACTTCTTGATGGTGCACCACACACAGCTGACTATGCAACATTTGAAACAAAAGCAAATGTAGCATCAGTAATGTATGCTGAAGAACAATCAGGTTATTTAGCAGGATATGCAGCTGTTATAGATGGAATGACAAACCTAGGTTACATGGGTGGTATGGCTGTTCCTGCAGTTCAAGCTTTTGGTTATGGATATCTACAAGGAGCTGAAGATGCAGCTACTGAATTAGGTCTTGGCAATGGTTCGGTAAAAGTAACTTACCACTATACTGGAAACTTTGAAGAAAACGATACTAACAAAGCAACAGCTAGAACAATGTTCCAAGAAGGAACAGAAGTAATATTCGCAGCTGGTGGAGCAGTTGGTAAGAGCGTTATGTCTGCAGCTAGTGAAGCTGGAGCAAAGGTTATGGGTGTTGACGTTGACCAAAGATATGATAGTGAAACAGTTATCACTTCAGCTACTAAAGGTCTTGCAGCTTCAGTAATTCAAGTTCTTGAAGCAAATTACAAAACAAATAGCTGGGATACATTTGGTGGAAAAACAACTTATTTCAACGCTGCTAACAATGGTGTTGGTCTTCCAACTCAAGTTATAGGCGATGATAAAGCAGATGCATTTGACAGATTCGATACATTTGACAAAGCAAAATACGATGAAGTATTTGGAAAGTTAGCAAATGGCGAAGTAGAAGTAATAAGAACTATCACTGTAGCTGATCCTACTGGAAATGCAACAGCAGCTGAGTTAACAACTCAATTAAATCTTTCAAAAGTAGCAGTAACAACTAGATAATTATTAAATTTATTACCTGCAAAATTGGTTTAAACCTTATGCAAGTAAACAGTGGGGGAAACTAATATTTCCCCCATTTTATTTTATGAATAGGAAAGTTCTACTTTTTAAAGGTAGATTATTTTAAAGTTTCAACTTATATTTTTAATAGCAAAAAAATAAATGATAAAGAAGAGGATAATGTGGAAAATTATATTATTGAAATGCTTAATATTACAAAAAAATTCCCTGGTATCATTGCCAACGATAACATTACCCTTAAATTAAAAAAGGGAGAGATTCATGCACTTCTAGGTGAAAATGGTGCAGGAAAATCCACACTAATGAGTGTACTCTTCGGACTTTATCAGCCTGAAATAGGTGAGATACGTAAGAACGGAGAATTAGTTAGGGTAAATAACCCTAATGATGCTAATGCATTAGGTATCGGTATGGTACATCAACATTTCAAGTTAGTAGATATTTTTACTGTGCTTGAAAACATTATACTTGGTGTAGAACCAAATACTTTGGGTTTCCTACAGAAAAAAGATGCCCGTAAAAAGCTAGTGGAACTGAGTGAGAAATATGGACTAAAAGTTGATCCTGATGCTCTAATCGAGGACATTACGGTAGGAATGCAGCAGAGAGTTGAAATATTGAAGATGCTCTACAGAGATAACGAAATTTTAATATTTGACGAGCCTACAGCAGTATTAACTCCTCAAGAAATAAAAGAACTTCTTCAAATAATGAAGGGTTTTGCCGATGAGGGGAAATCCATCCTTTTCATTACCCATAAGCTAAATGAAATCATGGAAGTTGCTGATAGATGTACAGTTCTAAGAAAAGGTAAATATATAGGAACCGTAGACATAAAGGACACTACTAAGGAAGAACTTTCCAGAATGATGGTTGGTAGGGATATTACTTTTAAGGTAGAAAAGGAAAAGATGAAAACTGGAGATGTAGTTCTTTCAGTTAAGAACCTAACAGTTGCTTCAAAAACTCATAAGAATAACGCTGTAAAAAATGTATCTTTTGAAGTGAGAGCAGGAGAAATCGTATGCTTAGCAGGAATAGACGGAAATGGTCAAACAGAATTTGTACATGCTTTAACTGGGCTTGAAAAGTCAGTTTCAGGAAGTATAAATTTATGCGGACAGGATATTACAAAAGCCTCAATTAGACAACGTTCTATAGCTGGTATGAGTCATATTCCTGAAGATAGACACAAACATGGTCTTGTATTGGATTACAAACTAGAAGAAAATTTAGTATTACAAAGATATTGGGAGCCGGAATTCCAAAAGGGTGGATTTATTAAATTTGATGCTGTAAGAAAATATTCCGAAGGTTTAATTAAAAGATTCGACGTAAGAAGTGGTCAAGGCCCAATAACCCATGCTAGAAGTATGTCTGGCGGTAATCAACAAAAGGCTATAATTGCTAGAGAAATTGACAAAAAACACGAACTTTTAGTAGCTGTTCAACCTACCAGGGGCTTGGATGTAGGAGCTATAGAATATGTTCATAAACAATTGGTTGAAAGACGTGATACAGGCAAAGCAGTATTTCTTGTATCTCTTGAACTAGATGAAGTTATGAATGTCAGCGATAGAATATTGGTCATCTACGAAGGCGAGATAGTAGGTGAATTAGATCCTAAGCAAATTACCGTACAGGAACTTGGGCTCTATATGTCTGGTGCTAAACGAGATATAAAGGAGAATAAAGATGCAGACCAATAACAATTACAAAGAGACTAAGTACAGTTTAAAAAATATTACTAAAAGCAGTGGATTCTCGTCATTTACTGCAGCTTTAATGGCCATAATTCTTGGTTTGATATTCGGATTTTTAATAATGCTAGTAGCAATGCCTGATAAGGCTGTTGCTGGATTTAGATTTGTACTAACAGGTGGACTTAGAAGGATTGGCGATGTTTTCTATTTTGCCACACCTATACTCATGACAGGTCTATCAGTAGGATTTGCTTTTAAGATGGGATTATTTAATATAGGTGCATCAGGCCAATATACCATGGGCATGTTCTTTGCTTTGTATGTAGGATTTATGATGGATTTACCAGCTGGTCTACACTGGATAGTAGCAATATTGGCAGGTATGATTGGTGGAATGATTTGGGGATTTATTCCAGGTATTTTCAAAGCTCTGTTAAATGTTAATGAGGTTATTACATCTATAATGTTTAACTATATTGGAATGTATCTGGTTGATATGATGGTTCAAACTAATGAAACTATGTATATCTCCACAATGACAAGAACTAAATATTTACCAACAACGGCTCAAATACCAGCCTTGGGCATAACAGGCTCTAATGTTAACCTTGGTATTATATTTGCCGTACTTATAGGAATAGTATTGTATATTGTGCTTCAAAAGACAACCTTTGGTTATGAGTTAAAGGCTACTGGATTTAATAAGTTTGCTGCTGAGTATGCAGGTATGAGAGGAAAAACCAATATTATTATAACAATGGTAATAGCTGGAGCCCTTTCAGGACTAGGAGGAGCATTTGGAATCCTTGCTCCATCAGCAATAGCTGGAAGCTCAATGACATACGAACCTGTAAATATAATAGCAGCTGCTGGTTTTAATGGTATTGCAGTTGCACTATTAGGAAATTCACACCCAATTGGGATCATATTCTCGTCAATTTTCATATCCCACATACAACGTGGTGGAACCTTAGCCAGCTTGGTAGGCTATAAACCAGAAATCATAGATGTGGTTATTGCAGTAATCATTTATTTCTCAGCATTTGCTATGATAATGAATACTGGATTGGCTAACTTCTTGAAGAAACGTATAAAACATGAAAATGTCAATGATGAAATTACAGAAATAGTTTCTGATGACACATTAGATGAAGTTTCTGGGATTGAGGAAGATGTTGAGAATGAAAAAGGAGTATATAAAAAGGATAAAGAAGATCTGGAAATAGATGATAAAGTTATTGAAGTAGAAGATAATAAGGAGGTGGAATAATGGAAACTGTATATTACTTGATACAAAACATGCTTCCTGTTGCTATTCCATTGCTCCTTGTAGCACTTGGTGGAATGTTTAGTGAGGTAGGTGGAGTAATAAATATTGCTTTAGAAGGTATTATGCTATTTGGAGCATTCTTTGGAGCTTTGTTTGTTTACTTTGTTCAGGATTCAGGATTAAATCCTCAGACTATTCTTCTTTTAGGAATGCTAGTTGCAGCCATTGCAGGGATTATCTATTCATTGTTATTGTCCTTTGCGGCTGTAACTATGAAGGCCAATCAAACAATAACAGGAACATCATTAAATATGCTGATTCCAGCAGCAATACTATTGTTCTCCAAAATGTTTTTTGGTAGCGATGGAATTACAACAAATATGAATTTTTATATAAGAAAAATGCCGATCCTTGGAGATATCCCAGTAATAGGGCAGATGTTCTTCCAAAGAACATATCTAACTGTAATAATAGGTTTTGCATTTTTGGTTATTGCGTATATAGTATTTTATAAAACCAGATTTGGACTTAGACTTCGTGCATGTGGAGAACATCCACACGCTGCTGACTCTGTAGGTATCAATGTTTATAAGATGAGATATTTAGGAACCAGTATTTCTGGTTTACTAGGAGGAATCGGAGGATTCTTCTATTCAGTAGGTATAATGGATGGTAATGTTAATGGCCATACAGGAGTAGCAGGCTTTGGATTCTTAGCCCTTGCTGTTATGATATTCGGTCAATGGAAACCACTTAGAATTTTATTTGCAGCCTTATTCTTTGCTTTCCTAAGAACCTTAGCATACTCAGTTGCACTAATACCATTCTTAAACAATTTAGGAATCAACCAAACATATTATAAAATGTTACCATATGTAGCAACAATGATAGTACTTGCATTTACATCTAAAAAATCCAGGGCCCCTAAAGCAGAGGGTATCCCATACGATAAGTCTCAAAGATAGTGAATAACTAATAGTGAATAGTGAATAACGAAAAGATAGAAAATAATTAAGAATAAATAATTAAAAATTAGAATTAAAAGATAAACCCGAGATTATTCACTTCGTTTAGAATGACAAAAGCATTGTCATCCTGAGCCTGGCAGTATAGTCATTGCCTACGAAGGATCATCTCGGGTTTTTATTTTATGATACCATTATAACGAGGTGAATATGTCCCCCGCTTCTATAAGCGGTCGGGTTTCTTATTCATCAACAGGGGGGTGTCTTAATCACTCACCTCGTTGCAGCCGAAAGTAGAAACTGCAAGCAGTTT
>CAZHLF010000104.1:0-8120 GCA_964532845.1 uncultured Tissierella sp. | reverse complement strand
GAAGAGCAAATTCAAATAAGAGAAAAAAACAAAGAAAAAGAAGAAAAAAAAAAAAAAAAAGAAAATGAAAACAAGGAAAACAATAGTAACAACAACAAAAACAAAAACAGCAACAATGGAAAAGGTAACAAATAATATTAGATAATAGCAATTAACATTTTTCGAATAACCTCTTCACCCCCAAAAGCAACCAGTTTACTGGTTGCTTTACCCCTTTTTTGGAGATAATTACAGAGACTAAGGATAACCCCCTACATATGAAATTTTGGTGCTAAAGAGTTCATAATATGTTAACATAAATTGTATAATATTAAGATATCTGCAAATAACTTTTGAAGGGAAGACCATCAATGCTTAAGAATTTATCAAAAAAGAAAATAATTATTATAGTCATCAGTATTTTAGTTGCCACATTAACTTTATATATTTGGTTAAAACCTAATGATGATAATTATACAGAAGAGGTTTCAAAGGTCCAAGACTTAATCACCTACTATAGCTTTGAAGGCAATATAAGCTCCGATGAAAGTCAAAATGTAGTATCTAAAAGCAATCTATCCGTGAAAAGGTTCCATGTAAAAGAAGGAGATGTTGTATCATATGGAGACTTACTTTTTGAACTAGATGATAGTAACATAGTTTCTACTATAGAGCAGGCTAAAGCTAGTGTAGAGCTGGCAAAAATAAATCTTGAATTAGCAAAGACCTCCTCAAAGGACCAGCAGTTGACCCAGGCTCAGTTAAATCTAAATACCTCAAAGCTAAACTTAGAACAGGCTCAAGGTTTATCAAAAGAACAACAACAGATTCAAATCACCAATGCTTTAGAATCAGCTCAAGGAGCTTTTAATAGTGCAGAACTTAACCTACAAAGAATCCAAGGACTTTATCAAATTGGAGGAGCAGCTCAGGTAGAAGTAGAGCAAGCCCAAACAGCTTATGATAATGCAAAAATGCAACTTGCCCAAGCTCAAAACTCCTATGATAATATGGAAGCAACTATAAATCAAAGCATTAGTCTTTCTAATGAGCAGTACCAAGCTGCTAAGAAAAACTATAATTCCTTGACTCAGACCTTAAATCAGAATATTAAAATCGCACAGGAGCAGCTTAATCAAGCTCAGGCTCAATATGATTCTTTATTAAAACAAGCCGAAGATATGAAGGTTTTGGCAGAAGCAAGTGGTGAAGTTTCAAAAATATATGTACTAGAAAACGAGTCTATTATAATGGGAAGTCCAATAATGGATATAGTTAATTTCGATGAGTTAGTTGTAAAACTAAAGGTAGATGAATATGACTTAGCTGCTGTTAATTTAGATAAGGAAGCTGAAGTTACCATAAACTCCATCGGTGAAAATGTAAAGGGTAAGGTAGTTGATATATCAAGACAGGCAATGGTAATTAATGGAGTATCGTACTTTGAAGCAACAGTTGCTCTTGAGAAAAATGAAAATTTGAGAGTTGGACTTTCAACTGAGATTAAAATACTAAATGAAAAAGCTGAAAATTCAACTACTATTTCTATGAAAGCACTCCAGTTTGATAATGAAAATCTGCCATTTGTCTATTACCGTGATGCTAGAGGAAAAGTTGCTATGAAGCCTGTAGAAATCGGAATAAATGATGGTAATACTGTCCAAATAACAAAGGGTGTTGAAGCCGGGGAAACAGTATTGGTTCCACCTGCTGAGATGTGGAATGTTATGATGGGACCTCCAAGAGAGGTGAGGTAATATGAGTGGAACAATATTAGATATGAAAGATATCATTAAAACATATAGAATGGGTGATGAGGATCAGGTTGTATTAAAGGGAGTCAACCTTGAGGTTCACAAGGGCGAGTTTATTTCCATATTAGGACCATCAGGCTCTGGAAAATCTACCATGATGAATATTATAGGATGTTTGGATACTCCAACATCTGGGACTTATATCCTGGATGGAAGAAATATATCAGATCAAAGTCAAAAACAACTAGCAAGAATCAGAAGTAAGGAAATAGGCTTTATTTTTCAATCCTTTCAGCTTCTTCCAAGGCTTAATGCCAGAGAAAATGTTGAGCTTCCACTTATCTATGCCCATGTTTCTCCTGTGGAAAGAAGACAAAGGGCTGAGGAAATGCTCAGACGAGTAGGTTTGGAAGAAAAAATGTTTCATAAGCCCAATCAGCTTTCTGGTGGACAGCAGCAAAGAGTTGCTATAGCCAGAGCCCTGGCAAACCACCCAACAATTCTTCTAGCAGATGAACCAACAGGTGCATTGGATCAAAATACAGGAAAGCAGGTAATGGGATTATTCAAGGAACTAAACGAAGAAGGACACACCATTATTATGATTACCCATGATGTAAATATAGCTAAGTACGCAAATAGAATAGTAAAAATCCTTGATGGTAATCTGTCAGAAGGGGATGATTTAGATGCTTAGTGAAAACATTAAGATGTCCTGGCAAAATATTATTAACAATAAAATGCGTTCTTTCCTTACTATTCTAGGTATAGTAATAGGGGTCACTGCCATAATTGCACTAATTTCCATTGTCCAGGGAGTTATAGATGAAAGCAATCGACAGTTTATGGGTATGGGTACTGGTAAGATATCCGTTCAAGCCTATGGTACACCTCTAAAGCAAGGGCTATCCTTTAACGATATTGATAGACTAAATGAAATAGATAACGTAATTGGAATATCTCCTAATCTAACCTTAACCTCATCAGTAGTTAGGGATGGAAATGTTCAGGAGGATATTACTATTGAAGGTAAAAATGAAGTATATTTTAGAACAACTGAAGATGTAATTTCCAGAGGCAGAGTCTTTAACATCCTTGATATGGAAAGTAAGAATAAGGTTGCTATAATAGATGATAAGCTTTCTAAATCTCTATTCTTTGGAAAGGACCCATTGGAAGAGACCATAGTAATTAATGGTACTACCTATTCTATAGTAGGCGTCCTTAATGAAGAGTCCTCAGATGATATTATGTCCATGCTAAATTCAAGTTCATCCCCAAATGGCAAGGCAATAATTCCTTATACAACTGCCATGGGAATGGCTGGTGTAGGAAATATAAAATCTTTAGAGATTATAGTGGATGATACGGACTTTATAGACCCAACTATTGATCAGATAGAAGCAGTATTAAACCAAGCCTTCAATTTCAAGGAAGATAGCTTTAACCTGATTAATCTTGATAGTCTACTAGAAATGATGGAGACCTTACAAGGTATGATGACTGCCATGCTAACAGGAATAGCAGCAATATCCCTATTAGTTGGAGGAATTGGTATTATGAACATGATGCTAGTTTCTGTAACAGAGAGAACTACAGAAATTGGACTAAGAAAAGCCCTAGGTGCTGAACCTGGAAGTATTCAGATTCAATTCCTGTTAGAATCCATCTTTCTTTCTATGTTGGGTGGAATCATAGGCGCTATATTGGGCTTAGCAATTACCTATATAGCATCTGATGTCATAGGAATTCCATTTAAAATTAATTACTCAGCTTTATTTTTAGGTGTTGGTTTTTCTGCAGCCATTGGAATCATCTTTGGATGGGCACCAGCAAGAAAAGCAAGTATGCTAAACCCTATAGATGCTCTAAGAAGCGTCTAGAATTGGAGGTTATTATGAAAAAAATATTTAAATCAACCATATATTTATTAATATTTTCCATGATTTTAGCAGCTCCATCCTTTGCTGCCAAGAAGGAAAATGAACCAGTATTAATTCAATATGACAAAATCGAAGATATGGTAAAAAAGCAAAATCTACAAATAAAGCTTAATGAAATATCTCTAGATGATATGAAGGATGCTTTGGATTCAGCAGATGATGCAGAAGATGGTATAAGGAATTTACAAAGAACTATTTATACAGTTTCTGATGGATTGAATGCGTACACTGATCCAGTGTTAGGACCATTAGCTCAAGCAATACAGTTTTCCCTTGAGCTATCTTCTAGTTCTCTTGATGCACAAATGCCTAGTTCAAGTGGAAGTGGTGACCAGGTAAGAGTAGCTGAACTAGGCTTTGAACAAGCCGAGGCTTCAATAGTAAGCTCAGCTGAGAAGATGTTTATCATGTATCATCAATTAGAGGATAATGTAGCTATTATGGAAAACAATCATGAGATTCTACAATCCCAGTTAGAGCTAACAAAATATTCTCTTCAGTATGGACTAGCTGCACCATCAGCTATTACTGAACTAGAAGGGACTATATTAGAGCTTCAAAACAATAAAACAGCTTTAATTCATCAAAAGGATTCTTTATTATTGCAATTTAAATCTCTAACAGGTCTTTCCTTTGATGATGAAGTAGAGTTTGGAGAAATACCAGAAGTTGACTTAGACTTCATCAGGAATATAGATTTTAAAAAGGACTTAGATAAAGCATTAAAAAATTCCTTGAGTATAAAAACTAAGAAGGCTGAATTAGGATCTTCTAGTGGCAAGGCTAAAACTTATGAGCTTCAGATAAAGGAAATGGAAGTAACACAAAACTTAAGTAATCAATATCAGCTTTTAATAGAAAAACAGGATGCACTAAAGCTATCACAAAGTAAATTAGCATCACTAAATGGAAAGCTTCTTAAAGAAGAAATGAGATTTAATACTGGTCTTATTTCTAGAATGGAACTCCTTTCTATTAAAAATGAAGTGGAAACTCAAAAAAACACTGTAAAAACTAATTCTTCAAATCTCTTCTTAGAAATAGAAAACTATAAAGCTATGGTAGATGGGATGATTTAATAAACTCCCCAGAAAAAATTTCTGGGGAGTTTTAATATTTATTTATTTTGAAATTTTTCTACTTCCTGGTTTGATAAACGGTATACCTTCTTTACAAAGCGGACAGTCTTCAGCCTCATAGGATATTACCTCAGTAGTATATGATGCCTTTAGTTTGCAACCAAAATCTATCTTTCCGTTGGATCTATCTACAAGAACAGCCACACCTGCAATCTCCGCTTCATGAGCCTTAACTATGTCCATAACCTCACGAACTGACCCACCTGTAGTTATTACATCCTCGGCTATAAGTACTCTTGCTCCTTTAGGTATGGAAAAACCTCTTCTCAATGTCATTTTTCCATCTTCTCTTTCTGCAAAAAGATTCTTAACACCTAGTTGCCTTGCAACCTCGTAGGAAAAAATTACTCCTCCCATGGCTGGTCCAATAACCACATCTATATTATCATCTTTAAAGGCTTCAAATACTATACTTGATAATTCAGCTGTATATTCTGGATATTCTAGAATTCTTGCACACTGCATATACTGGGAGCTATGTCTTCCTGATGTTAACAGAAAATGTCCTTCCTGTAATACGCCTATCTCTCTTAATATTTCTTCAACTCTTTCTCTATTAATCATTTTTACCTCCTATACTATTCCTCTTATCTCTTCTAAATTCTTAATACCATATCTATTGCAATAACTTATTACTCCTTCAAGTACATCTATAGTTGCCCTAGGATTAGAGAAGTTTGCAGTTCCTACAGCAACGCCTGTTGCACCTGCAAGAATAAATTCTATTGCATCCTCTCCGTTCATTATCCCACCCATGCCTATAATAGGTAAGGATACCTTCTTATGAACATCATGTACCATTCTAATTGCAACTGGCTTAATAGCAGGACCAGAAAGTCCACCGGTAGTATTGGCCAGTACTGGCTTTCTCCTATGAATATCTATTGCCATTCCAAGAAGAGTATTTATCATAGATAAGGCATCTGCTCCACTGGATTGGGCTGCCTTTGCTATCTCCACTATATCTGTAACATTTGGACTTAGCTTCACTATTATTGGCTGTTTAGCATATTTCTTTACTTCTCTAACAACTCTTTCTACACTTTCACAGCTGGTTCCAAAGGCTACTCCACCTTCTTTTATATTTGGACAAGAGATATTTAGTTCTAACAGGTCTACATCTTCATCTGAAAGCCTTTCAACTACCTGGCAATATTCCTTAATTGATTTACCTATAATATTTACAATTATCTTTGTATCATATTGTCTTAAGAAAGGTATATCTTCATTTATGAAATGCTCTACCCCCATATTTTGAAGCCCTATAGCATTTAGCATTCCACCATAGGTTTCTGCTATTCTAGGAGGAGGATTTCCAATCCAAGGATTAGTTGCAATCCCTTTTACTACTACTGCTCCAAGTTGATTTAAATCTATGAACTCGGAATATTCCCTTCCAGCTGCAAAGGTACCAGATGCAGTCATTACAGGATTTTTAAGCTTTACTCCAGCTATATCTATTTCAAGGTTTAGACTATCCTTATACATCCCAGACTACCTCCTCTGAATAAAATACAGGTCCATCCATGCATACTTTCTTATATTCCCAAGTGTCACCTGTTTTAATCCTTACTACGCATCCTACACAAGTTCCAATACCACAGCCCATTCTCTCCTCAAGAGATAGTTGAGCTTTGATACCATTCTTTTCAGCCCATCGGGCTACTGCTTTTAGCATTGGTTTTGGTCCGCATGAATAAAGCATATCTCCTGTAGCTTTGGTTTCATTAAGTATATCAACAACCGTACCTTTATGGCCAAAACTTCCATCGTCTGTAGCTATAAATACTTTAGCTCCATGCTTTTGGAATTCTTCAGCAAGGAATTGTCCTGATCGATATCCTAAATATACTTCCTTTTCTCCCTTAAGCTCCTTGCAAAGCTGCAATAATGGAGGAATTCCAATGCCCCCTCCTACTAATATATGTCTATTTGTCTCTTTATTAATTGTAAATCCATTTCCCAAAGGTCCTAAGAGATCAATATATTCTCCTGGCTTCATTCTGGAAAATTCCTCTGTTCCCTTACCTACTACACCATAAACAAAGGTTAGAGTATTTATATCTCTATCTATTTCACAGATGCTAATAGGTCTAGGTAGTAGTCTACTGCCTTCCTTACAATATAGATTAACAAATTGACCAGGTAAAGCGATGGATTCTATCCTATTTGAAGCTACAACCATCTTAAAAATCCCTGGACTAATTTCCTTGTTTTCAAGAATATATGACTTCTTTTTCTGTCTATAATCTTTCTCACATGTGCACATTAGCCTCGCACTCCTTGCAAATCATTCTTCATATGGATTACAGCTTGTCTTGCAGCCTTAGCATGTTCTTTTGAACCAAATTCTTTATATTTATCATTTTTGTATGCTGTTATTATTCCCCTGGATGAGTTGATTATTGCACCAAGTCCATCTTGATCAAATACACCTCTTAAATCCTCCGCCTTACCACCTTGAGCACCATATCCAGGTACAAGGAAAAATGTGTGTGGCATTAGAGATCGAAGTTTTTTTCCTTCTTCAGGGTGTGTTGCTCCAACTACAGCACAAACCTTACTATATCCTGATTCTCCAATTAAATCTTCTCCCCATTGTGATACTAGCTTTCCAACCCTTTCATAAAGGAGTTCTCCTCCTACATCTAGGTTTTGTAATTGTCCACTATTTGGATTTGAAGTTTTTACAAGAACTATAATTCCTTTATTGTAATTTCTGCAATCATCAATATATGGTTCTATTGAGTCATATCCCATATAAGGATTTAAGGTTATGAAGTCATGGTCAAATATCCTATGCTCCTCACTATCAATGGTTGTCCTTCCAATATGAGCATTTGAGTATGCCTTCGCAGTTGAGGTAATATCTCCTCTTTTTATATCTCCAATCACTATTAGTCCTTTTTCTTTTGCATATTTTATAGTATCTATATATGCTTTTACTCCTTCAAATCCGTATTCCTCATACATTGCTATCTGAGGTTTCACGGCAGGTACTAAATCATATATTTCGTCTATTATCTCCTTGTTAAATCTTAGAAATGCTTCAGCTACAGCTTTAGGAGTTTTTCCATATAGATTAAATGCTTCTTCTTTAATATGCTCTGGAATATATTCAAGTCTTGGGTCTAATCCTACAACAGTTGGATTGTTAGTTTTCTTAATCTTTTCTACTAAAATATCTATCATTCTATCCCTCCAAAATTTTTACAAAAAAATAAAGCAGTAAATAAGTGGGTCCACTCTTTATTGCTTTATAAGTATTTATATCTGTTTACCCTCCAAATAGTCATTGTATTTTG
>CAZHLF010000103.1:2449-8188 GCA_964532845.1 uncultured Tissierella sp. | reverse complement strand
ACAGTAGTTAACAACAATAATGTTGGTGGATTCTCAGCACTATTTGAAAAGGCAAAGGCTATGCAGGATAGTACAGGAACAAATATGAATATACTTAGCATGACAAAAGTAGGATTTCCTACAATATTGGGATATATCGCAATGTATTTCATGACATTCCCAACAGGTCAGGAAATTGTACAAACATATTGCTCAGCAAAAGATGGAAAATCAGCAAAACTTGGTTCAGTTATAGCTGGTCTTGTATCAGCAGCTTATGCAATAGTTCCAGCTTTAATTGGTCTTGTAGCCTATGTATGTATTGATGGTTTTGGAGTAGATGGACCACAAAAGAATGCTTTGGCACAAGCAACAATTACCTTTGCGCCTCCAGTAGTTGCAGGTATAGTACTAGCAGCAGTAGTAGCGGCAACAATGTCTAGTGCTTCAGGAAATATGATAGGTACTGCAACAATGTTTACTAAAGATATCTTTGTACCTTATTTAAATAAAGGTATTGCTGATGATAAAAAAGAGGTTTGGATTTCTCGTATTGCAATGGTGGTAGTAGGAGGAGTTGGTCTTATAATTGCTATAACAGCTTCAAATATCATTAGTGTAATGATGGGTGCCTTTGCTCTAAGAAGTGCTGGACCATTCGCAGCTTTCATCTGTGGTATTTTCTATAAAAATGTTACTAAGAATGCAGGTTTTTACTCTATATTAACAGGAACAATAGTAGCAGCTATATGGATTTATGCTTTGAAAACTCCATGGGGATTAAATGCAATGGTTCCAGGTGGCATAGTGGCATTTATAGTGATATTCCTAGTATCAGCAATAGATAGAAAAAATGGTGTAAAACCTGCACCTGAAATAAAATTTGATGCTGAATAATTAAGAGAAGGATTGTGAGGTTATATAAATGAAAAAACTAATAAAAAATGGTTTAATTGTTGATGGAAGTGGAAGGGAAGGATTTAAGGCAGATGTACTAATAAATGATACTATAATTGAAAAAATTGGTGAGAATCTTGAAGTAGAAGGTGCGCAGGTTATAGATGCTCAAGGGTTAGTAGTTGCACCAGGTTTTATAGATACTCACAGCCACTCCAGTATGCTTTTATTTAAGGATTCACTTTTGACACCAAAAATTCGCCAAGGAATTACTACAGAGTTAGTTGCTCAAGATGGTATGGGGCCTGCACCGGTTAATGAAGCAACCTTATCACCATGGATTAAAGCTATGAAGGGTTTAGAAGGTGAGTATCCTGTAGAATGGACATGGAGAAGTGTAGCTGATTACCTAGAAAGAATTGAAAAGCTACCTTTAGGACCAAATATAGCATATCTAGCCCCACATGGTAATGTTAGAATGGTATCCATGGGACTAGACAATAGACCTCCAACAGAAGAAGAAATAAGAGTGATGCAAGAAAACTTAGCAAAAGCAATAGATGAAGGTGCATTCGGTATGTCCACAGGAATGATTTATCCTCCATGTTGCTATGCTGGTATCAATGAATTTATAGAATTAGGAAAGGTTTTACACGATAAGGATGCAGTTTTTGTAACTCACCAAAGAAGTGAAGCAGATTCCATATTAGATTCAATGGAAGAAATATTAACTATTGGTAAAGAAAGTGGTTGTAAAGTACACTTCTCTCACTTTAAGGTTTGTGGAAAGAATAACTGGGATAAGTTCCCTAAGGTCCTAGACAGATTAGATAGAGCAAAGGCTGAAGGTATGACAGTTTCCTTTGACCAGTATCCATATGTTGCTGGAAGTACTATGATGAGTGTTATCCTTCCACCATGGGCACATGATGGTGGTACAGATAGACTAATAGAAAGATTAAAGGATAAAGAACTAAGAGAAAAAATGAAAGAAGATATTGCAAAGGGAATACCTGGATGGGATAACTTTGTTGAGTTCGCTGGATTAGAAGGAATATTTGTAACCTTTGTTGGCTCTGATAAAAATCAGGATGTTGTAGGAAAGAATCTATTGGAAGTTGGAGAAATAAAGAACAAAGATCCATTGGATGCAATATTTGATGTAATACTAGAAGAAGAGAACATAGTAGGACTTGTTGACTTCTATGGTACAGAAGAACATGTAAAGCTTATAATGAGTAGACCTGAGCAAAATGTTTGTACAGATGGAATCATGGGAGGCAAGCCTCATCCAAGACTATATGGTTCTTTCCCAAGAGTATTAGGAAAGTATGTAAGAGATGAAAATACATTCTCCCTAGAAACTGCAATCCATAAGATGACTGCAAAATCAGCAGCTGTAATAGGCCTAAAAGACAGAGGCCTTCTAAAAGAAGGTTATGCAGCAGATATTGTAGTATTTGATTTCGATAAGATAATTGATAAAGGAGATTATACTGATCCTATCCAATACCCAGTAGGAATTAACCATGTAATAGTAAATGGTGAATTAGTTATCCAAAATGGAGAAGATACAGGCAATCGTGCAGGAAAAGTTTTAAGAAAGAATTAGTATGATTAAGGCTGTTGAAAACTAGATTGCTAGTTTTCAACAGCCATTTTTTTCCTAAAAATATTTATGAAAATGTTTTCAAAAAAATATTGACATTGTGTTTCTATGATGCTAACATAATTGTAATACAATAATGAATTACAAAGGGGGAATACAAAATGAATGAGCTTATTAAAGGGGCTTATGATATACATGTTCATTCTGGACCAGATATGTTGCCAAGAAAAGTAGATGATCCAGAATTAGTTGAACGTTTTGTCAAGGCTGGATTAAAAGGCTATGTAATAAAGTCCCATTATAATTGCACTGCTGAAAGAGCTAGAGTGATTAATATGTTCAGGCCTGAAATTCAGGTATATGGCTCCATTACATTAAACAATGCAGTTGGCGGAATAAATCCTATGGCTATTGAAATGGCAGGTCGAGCTGGAGCTAAAGCAGTGTGGTTTCCTACAGTAGATTCAGAAAATGAACAAAAGCATTTTGCATCAAATCCATATAAGGCGATGCCATATTGGGCAATAGTGCAAAACCAAATGAAGGAAGACGGTATTGATGTTAAGACAATTAATATATTAAAAGATGGAAAATTAATAAAGGAAGCATATGAAGTTTGTGAAATAATAGCAAAGCATAATATGATTCTAGCTACGAGCCATTTATCAAAAGAGGAAACTTTTGCTCTGGTAAAAGCTGCTCATGAGGCGAAGGTAAATAAAATAGTTATAACACATGTAACATTTCCTGCAACCTTATATTCAATAGAAGAGCAAAAAGAACTATTAAAATACGGAGCTATGATGGAACATTGTTATACAACAGTTTCTACAGGAAAGATAGACAAAGATGTTATGATGGAACAAATTAGAGCTATTGGACCAAAAAATATTATTCTTGCTACTGATTTGGGACAAAAGGCTAATGTATATCCAGATGAGGGATTATCAAACTTTGCTGATTTATTGCAGGAAGAAGGATTCTCTGATGAAGAAATTATAACAATGATTGTTAAAAATTCAAATGCACTGATGGAATAAATATTATATAATGCGAGGTGAAACAATGATAAAAGATAAAAAAATGCTTGTATTTAGTGCTCATGCAGGAGATTTTGTTTGGAGAGCTGGAGGCACAATTGCAAAGTATATTAAAGAAGGAGCTGAAGTTCATTTAGTAGTATTTAGCTTCGGAGTTCGTGGAGAGTCAAATGATTTATGGAAAATTGAAGGACAAACTACTGAAAATGTTAAGGATGTAAGAAAAAAAGAAGCATTGGAAGCAGCAGAAATATTAGGTCTAAAAAATATAGAATTCTGGGATTATGAAGACTATCCGATATATTTTGATCGTGATAGACTAAATAGGGTTGTTGTAAAGATAAGAGAGATAAGGCCAGATATCATTTTAACTCATGATGCAACTGATGCATTTAATCCCGACCATGATAATACACATAAGGCTGTATTTCAAGCAAGCGTAATCGCAAACTCAGCTGGTGCTCTTTATGAAGGGTTGAAAAATACAAAGCAGATGAGACTATTTGGTTTTGAACCACATCAAACAGAAATAAGTGGATTTAAGCCAGGAACTTTTGTAGATATAACCTCAACCTATGACCAAAAAATTAAAGCAATGCAATGTTTTAAAGCACAACCTCATTTAATTGAGTACTATACTCAAAGAGCCTTTATGAGAGGAAATCATGCTAGAAGAATTTCTGGGGTTCAGGCGTATAAATATGCTGAGTCATTCTCAAACTTCTTCCCAGTTGTTGGAGAGGAGTTATATTAATGGAGAGATATATAGTAAGGAATATTCCAAGACCAGAAAATAATATTACAGATGAGTATGCTAGACTAGGAGTAGCAACAGTTTATGAGGCACAAGGAAAAACTGGACTTATGAGTGATAGACTTAAACCATTAGATAGAAGTCATACAGTTTGTGGACCAGCAGTAACAGTTGTTTGTCAAGCAGGTGATAATCTAATGATTCATGCTGCAGTAGAAGTATGTAAACCTGGTGATATAGTTGTAATAACAACATTAGGGGAATCAAATAAGCATGGTATGATAGGGGATCTACTAGTTACCTCATTTATTAAGAAGGGGGTAAAAGCCATAGTAATAGATTCTGGAATAAGGGATAGCAAAGCATTGAGGGATTTTGGAATACCAATATGGTCTTCTTCAATTATTTGTACTGGTACATCTAAAAATCAAGGTGGATGGGTAAATTCTCCAGCTGTTTGTGGAAATGTCTCAGTAGAACCAGGGGATTTAATTGTAGCAGATGATGATGGTATAGTTGTAGTTAAAAAATGCGATATAGAATCTTCTCTAAATAAAGCGAAAACAAGGGAAGATAAAGAGGTAAAGACAAGAGAGAAAATTGAAGCTGGTGAATTAGGCTTAGATTTCTATGGATTTAGAAAGGTTATTGATGATTTAGGAATTGTTTATTATGAAAATCTAGAAGATGTAAAATAACATTAATCCTGGAGGGGTAAAAATGAAAAAATTGTCAATTGTTATTTTAGCACTGTTACTAATAATGAGTCTAGCAGCATGTTCAAAAGCTCCCGCTGATAATCCTACAACAAATGTTGGTCCTGTAGAAGTTGAAAAAGAAGCAGAGAAGGAAGCAGTAGTACTTGACTACCCAAAGAGAGCAATAGAGATAGTCGTTCCATTTGGACCAGGTGGGTCTGCAGATATAATGACAAGACAAGTTGCCAATATAATGGGAAATTACGTGGATAAGCCTGTTAACGTTATCAACAAAGCAGGTGGCGGTGGGGTAGATGGAATGGTTTATGTAGCACAAGCCCCTGCTGATGGATATACAATATTGCAAATAACTCCATCTCATGCAATTGCAGAAGCTATAAGCAGACCTAATGCCAACTTAAGTAGCGAGTTTGAACCTATAGCTAATTTCCAAAAAGATATACAGGTATTTGGTGTTGCAAAAAACAGTCAATTTAATACAATAGATGAATTATTAGAATACGCAAAAGCTAATCCAGGAAAGCTTAAGATTGGTGGAACATCACCAGGTGGATTAGATGATTACATGGCAAATGGTTTTGCTGAAGCAGCAGGAGTTCAATTTACTTATGTTCCATATAATTCTGCATCAGAGACTAAAGCTGCAGTTTTAGGTGGAGAGATTGACATTTACCAAGATAAGATTATCTCCTTTATGACAATGGTTCAAGGGGGAGAAGTAAAACCATTAGTGGTACTTCA
>CAZHLF010000103.1:0-2439 GCA_964532845.1 uncultured Tissierella sp. | reverse complement strand
GATGCTCGTCAAGAAATGATTGATGAATTAAAAGACACTCCATGTTCTGTAGAAAAAGGAATCGACTTTACTCAAGGGTCTTGGAGAGGATTTGCAGTAAAGAAAGGTACATCTCAAGAAATAAAGGATTATTTAACAGATGTAATTGACAAAGTCTACAACTCAGCAGAATATAGAGAAGCAGCTGAAAAAGATATGTCTGATATTATTCCAGGCTATATTGGTCCAGAAGAATATGGCGAGATGTGGATTTCAGAAATTGCTAAGTTTAAAGCGATTTTAGCTAAATAGTAGATTTATATTCAAGTGTTCCTTAAATGGAACACTTGAGTTATCAGAAAGGAGATATCAACATGGAACTGTTGTTTAATATATTTTTAGCTCTATTTTTGATAGTGTTCTTCCTTATATCCATGACATTTGAAGGTATTACCATATCTACAGACAAAATTGGTCCAGAAGGATTCCCTCAAATGGTTATTATCATAAGTGCTTTTCTATTGTTTTTTATAACAATAAACACTATTAAAGAAATAAAGAATAGTAAGAAGGAAAAGTTTAATTTCAATGACAAGGGTTTTAGAGTAATGGTTGTTAACATAGTGTTATTGGCAATATATCTATTTTCTTTAAACTATATTGGATTTATTCTATCAACTTTTTTATTTTCTCTAGTAGCTATTTGGTCTATGGGATATAAAAGCAAAGGTAAAGCTGTAATATTTACAATAATACTTACACTAAGTATAACATTGGTTTTTGGGAAAGTATTCTTTGTTTCATTGCCAAGAGGCATAGGACTATTAAGAGAATTAAGCTACCTTATTTATTAAAGGAGATGAGAATATGGATGCAATATTAGAATCACTTCTTATAGTATTTAGCCCAATGTCGATTTTATTTATGATAATAGCAACGGCTTTTGGTATCATCTGTGGAGCTCTCCCTGGACTTGGGCCTTCTATGGCAATAATTTTATTATTACCCTTTACATATGGAATGGATCCGATAGTAGGGATTATAGTATTAGTTGCAGTTAATGTAGGAGCACAGGCTGGAGGAAGTATTTCGTCAATCCTCTTAAGAGTACCAGGAACATCAAGTGCTATAGCAACAACTTTTGATGGATATCCAATGGCTTTAAAAGGTAGAGCTGGACGTGCCCTTGGACTTTCAATGACAGCTTCCTCATTTGGCAGTATATTTTCAGCTATTGCCATGCTTATATCTGCACCTCTATTAGCAAGAGTTGCACTAAAATTTCAAAGTGCTGAATATTTTGCCTTAGCATTATTAGGACTAAGCTGTATCTCAAGTTTAGGTGCTAAGAACCAGCTTAAGTCTTTGTTATCAGCTTGTCTGGGGTTGTTGTTATCTACTATAGGTTTAGATGCTATAAATGGAATTGAAAGGTTTACATTTGGTCAATCCTGGTTGTACGGAGGTGTTGACTACATACCTGTAATGATTGGAGCTTATGCAATAGCAGAAGTATATAAAAACATTTCAGATAAATGCGGAGATAGAATTCAAGAAGGTGAAGTAGATAAGGAAGCAGGATATGAGTTTATAAAAGTAAAAGATGTAATATCTAAGTGGTGGATGTATGTTAAGTCTTCAATAATCGGGACTATAGTAGGTATAATACCAGCTGCTGGTGGATCCATAGCAGCATTTATTGCATATAGTGAGGCTGTAAGAACTAGTAAGACCCCTGAACTTTATGGTACAGGAATTGATGAGGGTATTATCGCTCCTGAGGCTTCCAATAATGGTGCTGTTGGGGGATCTTTAGTACCTACACTGACACTTGGAATTCCAGGTAGTCCTACAGCTGCAATAATTATGGCTGCATTTATGCTACATGGATTAACACCTGGTCCACTTTTACTTAAGCAGCAACCAACTATGCTTTATAGTATATTTATTGGAATTATAGTTTCTTCACTTTTACTTCTAGTATTAGGAAGATTTATTTCTAAGGAGTTTGCTAAAATTCTTAAATTGCCATACCCTCTGTTAGCAGTATTAATTATGGTACTAGGGGTAGTTGGCGCATATTCATTAAGAAATAACTTTACTGATGTACTGATTTTATTTGGATTTAGTTTTGTTGGATATTTGTTCAATAAATTTCATTATTCAACTTCAGCATTTGTATTAGGTTTAATATTAGGTGAGATAGCAGAAAATGCAATGAGAAAGCAATTAATTGTAAGTGATGGTAACTGGCTTAGCTTTTTAACCAGACCAATTTCCTTAGTTGTTATTATTGTATCAGTAGTAGCATTTGTTAACCCTCTACTTGAAAGAAGAAAAAAGCTAAAACAAAATAATGCTTAATAATTACTAAATATTATAAGGAAGTGAAAAAATGGCTAGTTTATAAACCTTTGTTGGATTTGGTGAAGCCTCCTACCATATAGCAAAAGGATTAGT
>CAZHLF010000102.1:0-8250 GCA_964532845.1 uncultured Tissierella sp. | reverse complement strand
AGGTATTTCTTTCATATTCCACCTCTTCTTTTATATTATTAGTCACAAAATAACTATTTTGTGACTAATAATTTCTTAAAAAAATAAATAAAACTTCTTCTTCTCTTCCATTATACTATATTTTAACCCTATTTTGCTATATATTTTTATATTTTCATAAATAAAATAAAAAAACAGAAAAATATTTCTACTTTTCATTTTATTATAATTTTATAATATTTTTTAATTACTTAAGACAGATCATAACCATAAAATGAATTTTCTTAAGTAAAAACCCTCTCTCACAAAATATAAATTCACTTAAAAGCCAATGCTTTAATTTAAGCCCTATTTACAACTTATTATGTGGATTCCACCATCTTTTTGGATAATTAATCTATTCTTCAAAATAGTTTTAGTGAATATTCATTGTTTTTATTAGATAATCGAACCAATTCATCCTCAAGGCCATATAAGGCCCTGTAATGAATTATTGTATCTTTAACATGTATTTCCTCCAGGCTGGAGTCAATAATTTGTTACAGAGGATTTTGAGAGGCCGTTTTTTAATGAGTTCATGAAAAATTGTATTTTTAATTATTAGATTGACCAATTACAATATTTTCATTAGTAAATTATCAAATCTTACTAATTAGCTACAAAATTATCTAAAAAAAGAATTGGTATAAATACAATATACCAATTCTTTGTACTAATCCTCTAAAATTGCTTTGATTCTTCTTAAACCCTCTTTAATGTTTTCCATTGAAGTTGCATATGATAATCTAATAAATCTATCATCTCCAAAACCAATTCCTGGAACTACGGCAACATTTGCTTTGTCTAAGAGAAGACTTGCAAAGTCAAGTGAAGAATTAATCTTAACCCCTTTAATCGTTCTATTGAATATCTTTTCTATATTTATCATTACGTAGAACGCTCCTTGAGGTCTTCTACAACTTAAATTTGGAATAGAATTAATATTCTCATACATATAAATCCTGCGTCTATCAAATTCAGTTTTCATAGCATCAATGCTTGCTTGATCTTCATTTAAGCCAACAATACTGGCGTATTGAGATATTGAAGTGGGATTCGATGTTGTATGGCTTTGAATATTACTCATAACCTTAATGATATCAGCATGAGCTGCAGCAAATCCAATTCTCCAACCTGTCATAGCATAAGCTTTTGACATACCATTTATAACAATAGTAAGGTCTTTTATATTATCATTGAATGAGGCAATACTTGTGTGTTTATAGTCATCATAAATTAACTTTTCATAGAGTTCATCTGATAAAACAAAAATTTCATTTTCTACTGCCCATTTTGCTATATCTCTTAATTCGGATTCTGTATATATTGAACCATTAGGATTGCTAGGAGAATTTATAATAATAGCCTTTGTGCGATTTGTTTTAACTCTATTAAGATCATCCACATCGAATTTGAAGTCATTCTGCTCAGAAGTTTCAATATATACTGGAACTCCATCAGCTAATTTCACTATCTCAGGATAACTAACCCAGTATGGGACACTTATAATTACTTCATCCCCGGGATTTAGAATTGCCATAAATGCGTTATAGATAGAATGTTTGCCTCCACTTGAAATTAGAATATTATTTGGATTATAATCCAAATTATTGTCTTTCTTAAACTTTGCACAAACAGCTTCTTTTAATTCCATTAAGCCCGAAGCAGCAGTGTATTTAGTCAATCCTTCATTAATTGCTCTAATGCCCTCGTTTCTTATGTTCTCCGGTGTAATCATATCAGGCTCTCCAACACTAAAGCTGATAACATCTATGCCCTTATCTTTCATGGCTTTTGCTTTAGCTGAAATTTCCAGCGTTGGTGAGGACTCTATTTTTAAACCTTTTTCTGATAATATCATATTTTCACCTCACTAATTTTATTCATTTTACTAGATTTCAGTTACTTTGTAAATATCTTTTAATATATTTTTAATTACCATCAATGAATCATCAATGGGATCCTTGCTTTGAGATTTTATGACCTTATAATGAGCTAAACCTTCATCAGTTATCTTATATCTTCTTATAGATCTTTTATGTGGCTCATCCCACCATCCTTCAATATAACCTTCCTCTTCAAGTTGTCTTAGCATTGGGTATATCATCCCATAAGAAGGGCTCCATTTACCATTTAGTCTTCTAGATATTTCATCTTTAATTCTATTCCCATAATAATTCTTTTCAGTAAGTAGATGCAATATATATAGTTTAACAAAATTGGTTGTACTCAGGGTCATAGGAAACTGTCTTTGTCTCTCCATTTTATCCATTCATAAGCCTCCTTTTCATTTCTGGTATAGTATCTAAATCAATGGATGGATTCCCTATCAATCCTCTATCTCCATGAAAATCTGAACCACCTGTCATTAAAAGATTATGCCGATTAGCAAGGGCAATATAATAGCTTTCTTGATCTTTATTGTGTAAGGAGTAATAGACTTCAATTCCTTCAATACCTTGATTAATACAGTAGTTAACAATTTCTATATCTTTTAATAAGCCAGGGTGTGCTAAAACTGAAATTCCACCCAATTCTTTAATAAATTCTATGGTTTCTTTAATGCTTAGTTGAAATCTATCGGCATATGCTGGTTTACCTCTATTTAGATATAAATCAAAAGCTTCATTTACATCTTTAACATAACCTTTTTCTATCATAGCCCTAGCAATATGAGGTCTGCCTAAGTTATCCATATTGGATTGTTTCAAAACATCATCAAGGGTTAATTTTATGTTTAGAGCATCTAGTTTACTTAGTATAATCTTAGCTCTATCTATTCTTGAATTCCGTAGTTTATCAAGTACATGGAGTAACTTACTATCTCTATAGTCAATAAAATAACCAAGTATATGAACTTCTTCATCATTATATACACAACCAAATTCTATACCTGGTATAACATAAAAATCACTTAATCTATTACATTCTTCCATAGCTTCATCAATTGCATAAACTGTATCATGATCAGTTATTGCTATTCCATCTAAACCTTCATTTATAGCCAGATAAATCAAATCTTTAGGGGACAATAGTCCATCCGAATAAATAGTGTGAGTATGTAAATCAAATTTCATATATCCTCCTTGAATGTAACATTTGTAAAAAAACCTGCCATAAGGCAGGTTTTTTTTATTACGAATAAGAAAGTCCTACTTTCTAAATCTTTATATTAAAGGACTTTCCGTCGATGAGTAACAAGAAAAGCTACATTTAACGCTTCTTAGAAGCTTTTCTTATCTAGGTTCAATTATTAACTTAATAGCAGTTCTTTCTTCACCATCAATTATGATGTCGGTGAATCCTGGTATACAAACTAAATCCATTCCACTAGGGGCAACAAAGCCTCTTGCGATTGCAACTGCTTTAATTGCTTGATTTAATGCTCCAGCTCCAATTGCTTGAATCTCAGCAGTTCCATTTTCTCTTAAGTCTCCTGCTAAAGCTCCTGCTACTGAGTTTGGTTGTGATTTTGATGATACTTTTAATACGTCCATTGTTATAGCCCCCCTCTATGTGTTAAAACATAGTAATATATCAAATGGTTATTTAGCATACTCTATAGCGCGAGTTTCTCTAATAACGTTAACTTTAATCTGTCCTGGGTAATCAAGTTCAGATTCTATTTTCTTAACTATATCTCTTGCTGTATGCACAATTTGACTTTCGCCAATCTCTTCAGGTTTGACTAAAATTCTTATTTCACGTCCTGCCTGGATTGCGAAGGATCTTTCAACTCCCTCAAAGGAGTTTGCAATTTCCTCAAGTTTTTCTAATCGTCTTATATAGTTTTCAAGGCTTTCTCTTCTAGCGCCAGGTCTAGCAGCTGAAATAGCATCTGCTGCTTGTACCAATACTGCTTCGATAGTTTGAGGCTCTACATCGCCATGATGAGCCATTATTCCATGAATAACTTCCTTAGATTCTTTATATCTACGAGCAAGATCTGCTCCAATATCCACATGAGGACCTTCAACTTCATGGTCAACTGCTTTTCCTAGGTCATGTAATAACCCAGCTCTTTTTGCAATCTTAACATCAGCACCTAATTCAGCGGCCATAATTCCAGCAAGATGGGAAACTTCAATAGCGTGCTTCAATACATTCTGTCCATAGCTAGTTCTATATTTCAATCTACCCAAAAGCTTTATTATCTCTGGATGTAGACCATGGACCCCTGTATCAAATGCAGCCTGTTCTCCTTCTTCTCTTATAATATTGTCCACTTCTTTTTTTGCTTTTTCCACCATTTCTTCTATTCTTGCAGGATGGATTCTACCATCAACAATAAGTTTCTCTAAAGCGATTCTTGCTACTTCTCTACGAATAGGGTCAAATCCGGATAATACTACAGCCTCAGGAGTATCATCAATAATCAAATCAATACCAGTTAATGTTTCTAATGTTCTGATATTTCTTCCTTCACGACCAATAATTCTACCCTTCATTTCATCATTTGGTAAAGCAACAACTGTAACTGTACTTTCAGCTACATGGTCCGCAGCACATCTTTGAATAGCTGTAGTAATAATCTCTCTAGCTTTCTTATCTGCTTCTTCTTTAGCCTTTGCTTCCATATCCTTAATCATGATTGCGGATTCATGTGTTATTTCCTTTTTAATATCATTTAACAATAAATCTTTTGCCTCATCTGAGGTTAAACCGGATAGTCTTTCTAGCTCTAAAGTTTGTTTTTCATATAATTCATTAATGGATTCTTCTCTTTCATCCAATAACTTATTTTTCTTATTAAGCTGTTCATCCTTTTTCTCCATTGATTCAGACTTTCTATCAAGAGTTTCTTCTTTGTGTAGAACTCTTCTTTCCATCTTCTGAACCTCATTACGGCGTTCTCTAATTTCTTTTTCTGCATCGCTTCTTGATTTGTGAATTTCTTCTTTGGCTTCTAATAGAAGCTCCTTTTTACGAGCTTCACCTTCTTTTTCTGCATCTTCTGTTATTTTCTTAGCTAACTCTTCAGCGTTTTTTATCTTCCCTTCGCTAATATATCTTCTTATAAAAAATCCAGCGATAATTCCAATAATTAAGCCAAGAATTATAAAAATTAATTGATCAATAACTAAACACCTCCATCTTATTAAATTTTCAAAGTTCCATAATGCATCTCATTCAAATAAAAGTATAAGCCAAAGTTAAACTTCAGCTTATAAAGTTAATTATTGTATGGTTACACACACCCTTATTTTATTACTTTTATGCTCTTCTGTCAAGGTAATGAGTGCTTTGCACCTTAGAATATTTATGTATCCGAAACTCTTGTTAACAAAAATTAAGAAGATTTAGTGTTAAGTAAGGCCTAACTATGAACTAAGCCTCTATTTCATTACAGGAACTTCCAGATTGATTATATTCTACTCTGTAAGCTTTATTACTCAAAGCAGCCAAATGTTGGTTGTGGGTTACCATAATTATTTGTCTTCCAAACATCTCTGAAGTTTGCTTAAGAAAATCCCCTACATTAAAAATGTAATCTTCACTAACGTGCTTTGCTGGTTCAT
The DNA here is from genome assembly GCA_964532845.1 of uncultured Tissierella sp. GTDB lineage: Bacteria > Bacillota > Clostridia > Tissierellales > Tissierellaceae > Tissierella_B. The sequence continues at coordinate 2,713 of CAZHLF010000102.1, read as the reverse complement.
CCAATATCAAAGGTCCATCGATTGGGGGCTTATGAATCTGTAAGAATGCAATTCTTAGAGCCAGGGATACAATATCTACCACTCCCCCACCCCTGGAGATTTCTGGCTTTGTTTTTAGAACCATTCCATTTAAGTCATTAACAACATAGAATTCTGCATTGGCCTTATTTCTAAGTTCTTCAAGCTCTATAATGAATTCTATATCAGATTCAAATACGTATTGAAGACACTTTGTAACAAGAGTCTCAATTTGTATCTTTGCCTGTTCTCTTGCATACTTAGAAGTCTTCTGAAAAAGGACCATTACCTTCTCAAGTAGTTCCAACTGGGAAAGGGAAGTCTCCAATTCTTTATTGCTACTATTAAGCTGCTCAATTAGCTTATCTCTCTTGCCTTCTTCTTTGGATATATGCTCCTGAAGTTTATCTATTTTGGCTTCCAAATTTTCAAATCTATTATCCATAATATTACCTCTTTATCAAATCATCAGGCAATAGTTCATTAGCTTCCTTAAATAATCTTTCAATATCTTCACTTAGATTTTTTATTTCATTTTCTAACTCTTCTGGCTTTACGCCTAATTCATTTAGTTCTCTAATTATTTCATCTTCCTGCTTTTTTAGTTGTTCTAATCGTGCCTCAGCTCTATATTTTAATGATTTAGCTTTTTCAAGATTGTCTTTTAATAATCCTAATTCTTTATCGTAATCCATGTTTATCCTCCTATATGGTGATTAATTATATGATTTATCCTGCTTTCATCAATATCACTTAAGCAATATGGACATACTTCAATATCCTTCAATACGTTTTTATATTTCTCCAGTTCTACTTCAATGGATTCTTTGATTAATACTATATTTTTCTCTTCTTTGTTAATTTCCGTATTCAAAGCATTAATATTTTTATATGTTGCAACTAATTTAGTTAATAATTTTAGTTTTATGTCTATATCAGAATAGAGACTTTCAGCTCTTTCTATCCCAGAAAGCTTCTCTATATAAGATCTACCTGAGAATAAACTATTTTGATTTTGTAGATATAAGCTCCTTACTCTCTCGACTTTTTTATAATGCTCAATCAGAATTAATAGTTTCTTAAAGCCCTCATTTGCTAAATTCAACCCAGATAACAATTCTATGGTTACAGACAAAGTTTTTATCTCATGTTTTGTTGTTTTGAATTTATTCTGTAATACCAATAGCAAACGATGATTATTGTTATTTCTTTCGATACTGTTAGCCTTTTCTACTGCTTCATTTAAGCTTTTTAGTGAAAGGACAATATTGTAGTTAACTTTCTTATCCTTGTTTATAAGTAACAGATTATTATAATGAGTATTAAAATATCTAAACCTACCTATTTTAGCATCGATACCCTGAATAGTGTCATTTAGGGTATCAATGACTTGCAACCTTTTCGAAATCTTAATTAATCCATCCTTTTCAAATTCTATCTGGAGTAGTTTGTCCTTAGCTTTTTCTAGATTTTGCAGTTTCAAATTACTTTTATTTAATTGGGAATTTATTAATTTTACCTTATTAAGTTTAAGCTTTAAATCCTTTAGATAATCATATTCTTCTATTTCTTTACTTAAATTAAGAATAAGTTCATCCAAGCCCTTCTTAGTAATATTTAATGCTCTAATATCCTTTAAGACCTCTACAAGAGCTTCATCTATTATATTTACTCCAACTAGCCTTCCAATAGCACTGGCCCTTGTACTAGTCTTCTCAGAAAGAAGAAATGCACCTTCCAACTGCTCTCCAATATTTATTGAGTTGGATTCATTGCTATCCAAGTATATTTTCTTAATACCAATTGTATCTATAATTTCTTCAGGAATAGTAGAACCAAATCCTTCAAATGTCAACTCTTCACCATTATTTTTGGTTAATATATATTGATTTTTAGACTTACTTCTATATCTCTTAAGGATAGTACTATCACTGAACTCTAAAGATACACTACATTCCTTTTCACCTTCTCTAATAAAAAAGTCTCCAGATGGCTCATTATATAAAACCCACTTAATACCCCTGATAATAGCAGACTTGCCAGAATCTGACTGTCCAACTATAACATTCATCCCTTGATCAAGTTCAATTTGGGAATATTTGTGTGATTGAAAATTTTCTAAGGTAATTTTCTTAATATACTTCATTAGTCATCACCTGCATAGCCTTTCATTTGTATCTGTGCAATCCTTTTTAATGCCTCTGATTTAATCTCATCAGCTAAACCTTCAGAAGATGCAACTTCTATTAAAACATCATTTATATCCATTTTTTCAAAATCTACTGCAGAATCAATAGTTTGCTTAAATTCAAATAATCTTTCGCTTTTAAATATGTGTTTTTCTACTTCGGTTCTATCAAGTACTTCCTCGCCCTTTAAAGCTGATTCTAAGGGAATATAGTCAATATTAATATTCTCTTTAAAATCCATAATAGCAACCTGCGGTATACGGTCTATTTCTCTTAGGCTGTTAGTAATTCTTACTAGACTACCTGGATTAATAAAATATTTCCCATCGATTTCTATTGTTTTAAATCCAGAATGATAGTGTCCAGATAGAGTAACATCAGCCTTAGTATCTTTTATATCCTCAACTAAAGTATAAGGGATTCCTTTTACAAAAGGTTTGTCCAAAAGCATACCATGAACTATATGAACAGCATAATCAATATCATCATCTTTTGTTGTTAATATA
>CAZHLF010000101.1:5565-8282 GCA_964532845.1 uncultured Tissierella sp. | reverse complement strand
GCACCTATAGAAGTCATAACTTGAGTTCCATTAATTAATGCTAATCCCTCCTTTGATGTCAATTCAACTGTAGTAATTCCTGCCTTATCCATTGCTTTTTTACCAGGCATTCTTACGCCCTCATAAATAGCTTCGCCTTCACCAATCATAACTAATACCATATGTGATAATGGTGCTAAGTCCCCACTTGCTCCAAGAGAACCTTTTTCGGGTATAATTGGATGTACCCCTTTATTTATCATTTCAATTAAGGTATCTAATGTTGATAATCTAATTCCAGAATAACCTTTCGATAAAGCATTTACCCTAAGAAGCATTATTCCTCTAACTATATCTACATCTAGGGGATTTCCTACACCACAAGCATGGCTTATAATTAGATTTCTTTGTAATTTAGTAGTCTCATCTCCTGAAATAATTACATCTGAAAACTTTCCAAATCCCGTTGTTATTCCATATACAACCCTACCTTCTGCTACATATCTGTCAACAAGAGCTCTAGCTTTATTAACCCTAAAAATAGATTCTTCCGTTAATTTAATAGTTACATTGTTTCTGCTTACATCAATAAACTGTTCTAATGTCAAACTGTTTCCATCAATATATATATGATTCATGATATCCCTCCATTTATTGTTTTCAAAAGTAAAATACTTTTATGTAGTGAGCAGAGGACCACAGGATCTGTAATCCTCTGTATTATACTATTTGTAATTTTCTGCTACTAGTCTCTTAACTAAATCCTCATCTGCTACATAAGGTAGTGTAATATGATCTGTATCCTTGAAATTCACATTGTATTCAATAACTGTATCTATAGAGTTATCATTTCTTGCCCAAGCTCGTCTTGCTACTCCACCCATTACATCCCATGGCATAGCAGTACTTAATATAGTATCTACTCTTTCTGAACCATCAAGTACCATTCCAAATCCACCATTAATTGACTTTCCAATACCTACTCCTCCACCATTGTGAAGTGCAATTAAGCTCATTCCTCTTGCAGCATTACCTGCAAAACACTGAGTAGCCATATCTGCCATCATGCTACTTCCGTCTTTAATATTGGATGTTTCTCTAAATGGTGAGTCTGTTCCTGAAACGTCATGGTGATCTCTACCAAGCATGATAGGACCTACTTCTCCATTTCTAACCATTTCATTGAATTTCAATGCAATCTTTGTTCTACCTAAAGCATCTTGGTAAAGAATTCTAGCTTCAGTTCCAACTACAAGTTGATTCATTTCAGCATCTCTAATCCAGTTGTAATTGTCTCTATCCTGATATCTTCTATTTGGATCTATACAATCCATAGCAGCCTTGTCAGTCTTTATTAAGTCCTCATGTTTTCCACTTAAACAAACCCATCTAAATGGTCCATAACCATAGTCAAATAACATAGGTCCCATTATATCTTCAACATAGGATGGGAAGATAAAACCTTGGGTGTCATCTATACCATTCTTTGAAATTTCTTTTACTCCAGCATCATAAACTGCCTTTAAGAAAGCATTTCCGTAGTCAAAGAAATAAGTTCCCTTATCAGTTAACTTCTTAATCAATTCGAAATGATATTTAAGGCTCTTATCAACTTCCTTGATAAATCCTTCCTTGTCCTCAAATAACATTTTAGTTCTTTCATCAAAGGTTAATCCTTGTGGGCAATATCCACCATCATATGCTGCATGACAAGATGTCTGGTCAGATAAAAGTTCAATATGAATATCCTTCTCTATAGCATATTCCAATAAATCTACAATATTACCGTGATAAGCTAATGCAGTTGCTTGGCCTTGTTCCATAGAATTCTTAACATGATCAAATAATTTTCCAAGGTCATCATAATAATGGTCTATCCAGCCTTGCTCAAGTCTTGTATTAATTCTTGAAAGGTCTACTTCAGCTATAATTCCTACTGCTCCTGCTATCTTAGCAGCTTTTCCTTGTGCACCACTCATACCACCAAGTCCTGAGCTTACAAACATATGACCCTTTAAATTCTCTTCTATGCCTAACTTCATTCTACCTGCATTTAATATGGTATTAAAGGTTCCATGAACTATTCCTTGAGGTCCTATATACATCCAACCTCCAGCAGTCATTTGACCATAGTTAGCAACCCCCATTGCTTGAGCCTTTATCCAGTGCTCTTGGTCATCAAAGCAACCAACCATTAGAGCATTTGTAATAATTACTCTTGGACTTTGCTTGCTAGATCTGAATAATCCAAGAGGATGACCTGATTCCAATACAAGAGTTTGATCTTCTGTTAGTTCTTCAAGGTACTTCATTGTAAGATTATACTGCATCCAATTTTGGAATACTTGACCTGTTTCTCCATAAGTAACCAACTCGTATGGATAAAGAGCTACATCGAAGGATAGGTTATTATCTATCATTACTTGGAATGCTTTTCCTTCAATACATTTTCCTTTATATTCTTCAATTGGCTTTCCATATATTAGTCTATTTGGTCTAAATCTATATCCATAAATTCTTCCTCTAGTAAGTAGTTCTTCTAAAAATTCAGGTGCTATTTCCTCATGTAACTCTTCTGGAATGTATCTAAGTGCATTTTTCAATGCAATTTCTGTTTCGTGTTGAGTTAAAGTAAATTCTCTCTTTGGTGCTCTTCTAATCATTTTATCAAACTTTGGATATTCTGGAAGATAATTATCTAATTTTATCTCCATTGCCTCTCCTATTTTTTTATTGCT
>CAZHLF010000101.1:0-5555 GCA_964532845.1 uncultured Tissierella sp. | reverse complement strand
TCATATTAATGTCCTTAACATAATGAGTATAAACTACTTTACCATTTTTAATAACTGTATCTGTATGATTAATACCAAAGTGATAAATCATATAATCTAAATTTGGTACATCAAACATTGCAATGTCAGCATTTTTACCTACCTCTAATGAGCCTATCTTGTCCTCTAAACCTAGAGCTGCTGCTGCATTTATAGTAGCTGCTACAATTACTTCATTTGGCTTCATCTTTAAAGTTAAGGATGCTAGAGTCATCATCAGCTGCATATTTTCACTTGGGCAAGACCCCGGATTATAGTCTGTAGATATAGCAACTGGAACCTTGTTTTCAATCATTTTTCTAGCCGGTGCCGCCATACCCTTTTGAAGATTAAAGCTGGTTCCAGGTAAAAGAACTGCAATAGTCCCTTTTTCAGCCATATCCTTTATTCCCTGATCACTTGCACCTATTAGGTGTTCTGCTGAAATACATCCAACTTCTGCCGCAAGCTCTGCACCACCTAGGGATACTATTTCATCTGCATGAACCTTTGGAATAAGTCCTTTTTGCTTTGCAGCATTTAGTATCCTTCTGGACTGCTCAACTGAGAATACTCCTTCTTCACAGAATACATCACAGAATTTTGCTAATTTCTTTTCAGCAATATAAGGTATTTGCTCATTAATCAATATATCAACAAACTCATCAGGATTAAATTTATATTCTTCAGGAACTGCATGTGCACCCATAAATGTAGAAACTATATCCAGTAGATGATCTTCATTTAATTTATTGGCAACTTGGATTTGCTTTAACTCAGTTTGGAAGCTTCCAATTCCATAACCTGACTTAGCTTCTACTGTTGTTACTCCATAACTCATCATTGTATCCAGACTTTTCTTAGCCTTTTCATAAAGCTCTTCAAAGCTTGCTCTTTCTGTTGCTCTTGCTGTTGAATGAATTCCTCCTCCTGCTGCCAGGATTTCTAAATAGCCCTTGCCTTCAAGCTTCATAGAAAACTCATTCTCTCTGCTTCCCCCATGTACAAGGTGAGTATGCGGGTCTATAAGACCAGGAGTTACTGTTTTTCCTGTACCATCAATAACAATGGTATTATTATCTATTTCTATATCATCAGGTAGCTTATCTTTTCCAACAAATATAATTTTGTCATCTTTAACAGCTATAATTCCATCTTCTATTAATCCTATTTCCTTTTGAGATTCTCCTCTTCTAGGAGCATTTTCACCTTTAATGGTTATTAAATTTTCAATGTTTTTTATTACTAAAGTGGCTTTCATTTAATCACCCTTTCTTTTGCCCTTTGGTTCGTGTAAATACAATCTATATATTTATCTTGCAATTATCGTGCCACATTTTCATTTATTTTAAACGGCTAAAAACAGTAAAACGCTTTCCACAAGAAAAAAGATAGTGTTTCAAAAACAAACACTATCTCCCCAATATTGTATTTTACCCCCTATTCATTTTGCAACAAAGTGTTTCAAAATGAAACACTTCTTAAACTTTTTCAATTTTATACTTTCTCATTCTGTAAATAAGACTTTGCCTTGTTATACCAAGTTCTTCAGCTGTTCTTGTAACGTTCCAGTAATTGCTCTTTAGGGACTTAATAATTAATTCATTTTCCAATAAATCAAGTTTATCCTGAAGAGTTTGTGTATCTGTTGTGTTTTCCATCATAGCCTGATTATTAGGTACCATTACATCTAAAATATAGCTTGGAATATTGGTATATCTAAGGTATCTATCATCATCAGATGTTCTAACCATTATATTTTGGATAAAATGTTCTAATTCTCTAATATTACCTGGCCAATTATAGCTTTCCATCATACTTTTTAGTTGATCTGTGATTCCTATTACATTTTTATTCATCATAAGATTGTACTTTGATATATAGTACTCAGATAGCTCAAACAGGTCATTATCTCTTTCTTTTAGGGGTGGAATATAAAGATTATATCCTGCTATTCTATAGAATAAGTCCTGTCTCAGCTTCCCTGTTTCTATAAGCATATATGGATCTTCATTCATAGCACTAATAACTCTGCACTTTATAGGATAATTATCCTTTCCACCTACTCTTCTTACACTTCTCTCCTGAAGAACTCTTAAAAGTTTAGTTTGCATATTTATGGGCATAGAATTTAGTTCATCAAGAAATAGCGTTCCACTTCCAGCCTCTTCAAATAGGCCTGAGGAATCAACAGCCCCTGTGTATGCCCCTTTTACTGCCCCAAATAAAATACTTTCCAAAAGATTTTCAGGAATTGCAGAACAATTTATACCGATAAAGGGTTCATTTTTATACTTTCCAAAATTATGAATACTTTGGGCGAAAACTTCTTTACCAGTACCTGTATCTCCAACAAGAAGTATGCTATTGTCCAGCCAGGATATGGCCTCCGCTTCCTTAATAAGTTGCTTCAGGGAAGAGCTGGAACCAATGATGTCTGTGAAATTATACCTGGTGCCATTGGAATTGGTTTTGTTTTCTTCCGTATCATTAAATTGTCTTTTTAGTTCAACTATTTCAGAAAGTAAGTTTTGCAATTTAGTCTCATTTTTACTTATTGAATAAACCCCTATTGTACTTCCATCCATAACAATAGGTATTGTACTATAGGATTTGTATATAGGTCTTCCATTATTAATTGCATGTGCCTTGTACTTATCTATAATAGGTACACCAGAGTTAAAAACCTGCATATGTTCAGACTTGCCTTTGTCGCTATACCCATATGCATCCCATATAAATTGTCCAAGCATATCCTTTGCATCTTTTTTCTCCAGTTCTTCCATAGCACGATTATATATAATTACTTTGCCTTCTTTATCAGTTAAGAGTACTCCATCATATAGATTATCTATAATCATCTCCAGACTGAATGTTTTGGTATTTAAATCGTTATAATCTCCTATTAAGTCAAATATTAAAATAATATTTTCTTCATTATTTAATATATATTTTGTTAGAGTGAAACCTTCATTTTTTAGTAGTATTTTGGAATTATAACTCATTTGGATATCATATAGATCGGCTCCAAAAATGGCTTTAATATCCATAGCATCTTTAATGTTAATTAACTTCTCCATTTTTTTACTTATCCAAAGAATATGTTCTTCCCTGTTCACTATCATTGAATAAGGTTTAAATTTAGTTATGATTTCACCAACTAGTTTGATATCCATGTTACACCTCTTTGTAATATCGTTTTCCCATTTGCTATTTTAAATGTTAGCGAGATTATTCACTAACATTTATTCCAATTTTATCTTTTATTAATAAGTCCCTTTTGGAATGCATCTTCAATCATATAGCTTACATAACACCATAATTCATCTGAAGTTTCCTTTACTGGGTGGATCCTTTTATATATATCTGATTTGGAAACATCATACTTTTGCCATGTGCCTCCACCATTTTTATAGTTGTTTAGCATAGGCTGTAGTCTATCCATTGAGTTAGCAAATAATGATTCAGGGGTTTCCATACTTTCAAACTCGTCCCAAAGCTTTCTTAACTCATCTGCTTTTCCATGGTCTAGAATCCCAAATATCTTCTCTGCTGCAGCAATTTCTCTTTCCTTCTTGTCCAAATTACCTTGCTCATCATAACAGAAAGTATCTCCTGCATATATTTCAACTAAATCATGAGTTAATAGCATCTTTATTACCCTTAACAGATCTATTTTTTCATTAGTATATTCTGACAATATCATTGCCATAATTGAAATATGCCAGGAATGCTGGGCATCATCCTCTTGCCTCTCCTGTCCAATTATGCTTGTTTTTCTAAATATAGACTTCATTTTATCTAGTTCTATTATGAATTCCATATCCTTAAGCAGTTTCTCTCTAAACAAAAATATCATCTCCAATCTATTGCTGATATTTTTATTATAACATAATAAAAAGTAAAGAAATACAGTACTTTCAAGGGGCAACGTTTACATTTATAATTATTTTTTTAAAGTAAAAAGCCCTAATAAAATAAGGCTTTTTTGTTAAATTCATATTCACTTTTATACCAATTTGGAATATATGAATTGAACTCATCATACTCATTCATAACCATATCAGCGTTTTCTATTGCTATTCTTAAGTCCTTTTCGCCAAAGGGTATAGACCATGGAATACTAGCTATTAAATTTCTTGCATTATAAAGAGCCATTAAATGAAAAAATTCATCAGGAACATCCCCATTAAAATAACCATGAAGCTGACCATTTGCGAATATCCTACTTTCCTTCCATGTAAATACGAACCTGTCATATTCTTCCCAGGGGTCACCAATTGAATACCTGTTAAAATCAATTATTCCAAGATCATCATCACTGGTAACAACCATATTTCCAAGATGAAAATCTCCGTGTTGGTAAGTTATTGCTCTTTTTTTAAGATATTTCATGTTTTCTTTTACGAATTGAATAACTTTTTCTGCATTCTTATATTTATAACCGCATTTATTATAAAAGTCTACTACTTTGTTGATTTTATCAATATATACAGCCTCCCATGAAATGGAACATAAAGCTGGAATATTCTCATGTATCAGCCTTAAAGATTTACCAGCCTTTACACCCAACTTGTACTGCTTTTCATCAGGGAGTATAGGTATTCTTATGGATGCTTCTTCTCCATCAATCCAAGTAAGAATGGAATAGACATATTTTTTATTACCACAAAAACCAAATTCTACTGGTTTAGATAAATTGATATTTAGGTTGGATAACATTTCTACAAAATTATACTCAGCTCTTTTTTTCATCGAATTCTCTATAGATGAAAGCCTTAGGACAGATTTATTACCCTTCTTGTCCACAATTAAATATTTGGTATCATCAGACCATCCTTTATCAATATGTTCAATATGTTCCCAATTTTTATATGACTTTATATCACTTAAAATTTCATTATTTATCATACTTACCTCTATCCGAAAAGCACATCAAGTATGCGTCTCTTTGCATTTTTATATTTTTCTAGTCGTGCCTCACTATCCTTGTCATAGCATACCATTCTACCTGGATCCATATTATCATTTAAATCAGCCAACTTAATATGGCATGCATTTTCATTGGTAATAATTCTGGATATATAATCTTCATATTTTTCCCCAGGTCTTTTGGTCAAGCAGTCAAGAATAAGAATAACTTCCTCTGAAAATCCTTCATTTCTTAAATCATCTAAAGTCAATTCTGTATCCTCTATAACATCATGAAGTACAGCACATATTCTTTCAAGCTCATCCTTTCTTGAAAGCATTACTCTTAAAGGGTGAAGGATATAAGGCTCACCACACTTATCATTAAAACCATCATGGGCACGTGCTGCTATTTCAATAGCCTTACTAAGCATTATGCTCTCCTCCTTATCTACTTTGATAAAAATTTATTAACTCTTTATTTTTATTATACCAAAAATTTAGTTAACTTAACATTTTAGATTTTGAATATAAGGGTAAGATTAGTGAAGTGAGATATTTATCATACTTGCATATTGTTTCATTATCAATTATATTAAAACCTAAGTGGGATTTTATTAATTGTT
>CAZHLF010000100.1:218-8353 GCA_964532845.1 uncultured Tissierella sp. | reverse complement strand
CAATAGCAAAACATGCAGTTCAACTCCTCTTCATTTTCTACCTTATGGCATGGAAAATATGTACAGTCTAAATTTCTATAAAACCTAAATGAGTTCTCCATAACTTCAGTCCTTTCAAATATGTATTTAAATTATTAATATGCTTATAGTTATTTTATCACATAGACATCTTAATGTAAAAATACTTTATATGCAAAAAGGTAACCCTGTGGTTACCTATCTGCATATTACTTATTTATAAGAGCCATTTTTAGCTTTTCAGGTGTTATAGGAAGCTCTCTTATTCTTATACCAGTTGCATTATATATTGCATCAGCAATGGCAGGTGCTACAGGATTGGTTACAAGTTCCCCTATAGATTTTGCTCCATATGGTCCAGTCTTATCATAAGAAGAAGCAAAATCTACAACAAGATTATTTATATCCATTCTTGATGGAATCTTATATTGCATCATGGAGTTACTAATCATCTTTCCCTTTTTAGTTTCTTTAACTTCCTCAAACAAAGCCAAGCCTATACCCTGAACCATTCCTCCTTCAGCTTGAATTCTGGCAAGTTTTGGATTGATCACGGTCCCACAGTCAATAACCTCTACGAAGTTTAAAAGGTCAACTTTACCAGTTTCTAAATCCACCTCTACCTCAGCAAATCCCGATGCAAAAGGAGGTGCTACATCTGTCGTGGCAAATGAACCTGTTCCAAGTAGCTGAACATGTGGTCTTTTATATATAAGTTTGTTGCTAAAATCTAATAGGGATATGGTTTTTTTTCCATCTATAGAGCTTATATTTATTCCATCAAATATTACCTCATTAATATCTATTTTCAACATTTTAGCAGCTTCAACTAATATTTTATGTCTAAGGTCCAGTGCTGCTAACTTTACAGCATTTCCAGAAAAATAAGTCGTCCCAGATGCATACGCTCCTACATCAAATGGTGTTAGGAGAGTATCACCAGAAAATACTGTAACAATATCGTTAGAAACCCCTAAACCTTCAGCTGCAATTTGCTTTAAAATAGTATCGGCACCTGTGCCTATATCCGCCGCACCAGTTAGAAGAGTAAATGTACCTCCATCATTTAGTTTTATGATAGCTGAGGCAGTATCTATCCCAGGGATTCCTGAACCCTGCATAGCAATTGCCATCCCAACTCCTCTTACTTTATTTGGAGAAATTCTCTTTCTTGGGTAATTATTCTCCCAATCTATAAGCTCTTTTCCCCTTTTTACACAAAACTCTAGCTCACAACTATCCATAGGTATAGGTTCCTTTCCTGCACCTACAGTTGTAATGTTAAATATTTCTGATGTCTCACCTTTTTTTATCATGTTTTTCTCACGAATTAATACTGGATTCATATTTAGTTTTGCAGCTAGTTCGTTGATACTTGATTCTAATGCAAAAGTGCCTTGAGTAACCCCGTAGCCTCTAAAAGCTCCACCAGGAACATGATTTGTATATACTGCTTTTCCTGTAAATCGTGATGCTTCAACCCTATTATATAACGGCAAAGTTTTGTAACCAGCAGCTCCAAGTACTGTTGAAGCATGTTCTCCATAAGCTCCTGTGTCTGAAATTACATTCATGTCAATTGCCTTTATATTTCCTTCTAAATCAGAACCTATGGTAACATCAATTGTCATGGCATGTCTACTTGTAGTTGATTGGAAGGTTTCACTTCTATCATAAATTATCTTTGATGGTTTACCAGTTTTAAACGTAACAAGAGCAGTATAGAATTCTACCTGTACAGTTTGTTTTCCTCCAAAACCTCCGCCTATTCTTGGCTTAATTACCCTAATTTTGCTACTTGGTATACCTAAGGCTAAAGCTACATCTCTTCTAACATGGAATGGTATTTGAGTGGATGATACTATTATTATCATCCCATATTGGTCTATATATGAAAAAGCTCTATATGTTTCCATCATGGTGTGTGCCTGAGCCTGAGTTTTGTATCTTTCCTTAACTATTACATCACAGGATTCTAATGCTTTATCTACATCTCCAACATTAAAATTATATATTGCAGCAATATTTTTCTCTGGTTCAAACCCCTTATCCATATTGAGTAAAACTCTATCTCTAAAATGAATTTGACTTTTACTAGTCTCAGCCTTCATCATATCTAAAACCGGTTCATAAACCTCATATTCAACCTTTATAAGCTTTAATGCTTTTATTGCAATTTCCTCTGTTTCTGCTGCAACTATGGCTACTTCATCACCAATATATCTTACATATTCATCTAAAATATACTTATCATATACTGAGGGCTCTGGAAATGATTGCCCTGCTCTTGTATATAAATTTTTCGGTACATTTTCATAGGTAAAAACAGCTTCTACTCCAGGTAATTTCTCAGCTTTTTCAGTATTTATACTTTTTATCTTTGCAAAGGCATGTGGACTTCTTAAGATTTTTATTAAAAGGAATTTATCTGGTGCCAGGTCATCTGTGTAGAGGGGTTTTCCTGTAACAAGGCCTTTACCATCTACTTTATTTGGACTAAGTCCAACTGAATTAAGTTTATCTTTCATTCAGATACCTCCATATACCTCATAATAGCTCTGAGTTGTCCAACATAACCTGTGCATCTGCAGAGGTTCCCAGATAGGTACTCTGTTATTGATTCTTTTGTTGGATCCTTTAGCTCCTTTTTCATAGCAGCTACTGTAAGAATGAGCCCTGGGCTACAATAACCACATTGGTCTACCCCTTCCTCCAAAAGGTACTCACCAATCTTATTATCCTCATTACTTAAGCCTTCCACTGTTGTGATGTTTTTATTATTTGCCCTAATGGCATAATAAGAACAAGATAGTATTGGTTTATCATCAATTAAAACAGTACATACCCCACAAGAACCTGTATCACATGCTTTCTTTACACTTAAGTAACCATTTCGTCTTAAAACATTAACTAAAAACTCATCTGGAGCTACATCAAATGACTTCTTTTTCCCATTTATATTTAGATTTATAATCATTTTATTGCCTCCAATATAGCTCTCTTAACCAATGCCTTAGAAAGTTCTTTTCTATATTCTCCTGAGCCTCTGTTGTTGCTTCCAAAATGAAGTTCCTCGGCAGCTATTTCGCCAGCCTTTTTTGCAGTTTCTTCTGTAATATCAACATTATTGATATAATTCATGGCATTTTTCGCTAAAGCAGCTCTATTTGGCCTAGCACCTATTGATATTCTAATACCATTTTCATTTTCTGCTACAGCTACACTTAGGATTGCATAGTCAACCTTGGAATTTCTAAGTGTTTGGAAAGATGCTCCCTTAACTTGTTTCTTTAATATAATTTTTTCTAGAATATCCCTTCTATGACCTTTTTCATTTAAATAATTCTCTAATGAAATTCTCCCTCCATTATAAAAATAAGTATCTGCATCCAATGCTAATAAAGCAGTTAGGGGATCTGAAAATCCATATCTAGAATATACAGTAGCACCAATTGTAGCAATGTTTCTAAGTTGAACACCTATTATATGTCTAACTGAATCACCTATTATTTCCCCAAAATATTCCTTTAATAATGTAGATGTCTCAAAGCTTCTAAGGCAAGTCATAGCACCAATTTCTATTTCTTCGTCTGTTTCTTTTATATAGTCAAGGCCTGCATCTGATAGATCTATGGCAAGACCTATCTTTCTATTTCCCATCCTTAAAAAACATCCACCACCAATAAGTCTGGCAGATTTTTTCGATAATAAAGCTTTATAAGCTTCATCCAGGGAATTTGGCTTTATATAATCACTAAATGTTATCATTAATTTTCACCTTTTTCTATTTTATCCTTTGGTAGAGTTAAATTTAGCAATATAGCTGTTAGTGTTGAAATTACAACAGATGATGAGCCGAATACAGTCCCTACCCAATCTGGAAATCCTCCTAAAGCCCCTGGAACAGATACTACTCCTACACCAATAGCAACAGCCAATCCAACAACTGCGGTATTTCTGGGAGTAAGATTTGAGGATGCTATCATTTTTATACCAGTCATGGTTATCATTGCAAATACCGAAATAGTAGCCCCTCCTATAACGCTATAAGGAATTGTGGTTAATAAAGCAGCAAATTTAGGTATAAATCCAGCAATAAAAAATACTATTGCTGCAAACATAAAAACAAACTTATTTACTACTTTATTTACAGTTACTATACCTACATTTTGGCTATATGTGGCTGTAGGAAGCCCTCCAAAAGATGCACTAATTATACTTGCCAATCCATTGGCTTTTATTCCTCCTGAAAGCTCCTTATCAGTAGGTTCTCTATCAAGACCACCTAATGTGGTAGATGAAAAATCTCCAATGGCTTGTACGGCATTAACTATGTACATGATAACCATAGAAATAACTGCACTTATTTCGAACTCTACTCCAAAATGCAGTGGGGTTACTACATTGAACCAGCTTGCGGTTTTAACTGCTTCAAAAGAAACCATTCCCATGAAAAAAGAAGCAATATATCCAAAGAAAATACCTATGAGTATAGCTGCTAACTTTGGAAGTCCTTTTTTTAAATATGTAAAATAAGTTACTATAACAAGAGTTAATATTGCTATAAACCAGTTTTTTGGTGAACCAAAAGTTGGACTTCCTGAACCTCCTGCCATATATCTTATAGCTACTGAATACAGGGAAAGTCCTATTGTAAAAATAACTGTGCCTGTAACTACAGGAGGGAAAAACTTTCTAAGCTGTTTTACAAATATACCGAAGATAAAGGCTGCTATTCCGCCGGCAATTTGTGCTCCAAATATGGCTGCTATACCAAATTTACCTCCAATTGCTAAAATTGTTGGCACATAAGCAAAGCTAGTACCAATGATTACAGGAAGACCTGAACCAATGCCCTTGATTGGATAAAGTTGTAATAAAGTTGAAAGCGCAGAAAAAATAAGGCTAATCTGAATTAAAATTGTTTGATCAGAAATACTTAATCCTACCACATTTGCAACCAGTATAGCGGGTGTTACAATTCCAACAAAGGCAGCCACAACGTGCTGAAAACCCAGTGGAACTACTTCTTTTAAATTTGGTATTCCATGTAAATTAAATATTGAACCTGATTGTGATTTTATGTTTTTCATTTTTTTCACCCTCTGAATTTATAGTCACAAATTAATAATATAAAAATAATATAATATATTATTTTAAAGATAAAATCAAATTTAAAAAGGATATTAGAAATATAATTAATTATTCTTTACATATAAATACCCCACTTACTATGAAGTGGGGTATTAAAAATTAATATTATTTATTTACTTAACTTTATTGTATTTTACTTCAACCTTATTCCAGTCAACAACATTGAACCAGGAACTTATATAATCAGCTCTCTTATTTTGATATTTTAGATAATATGCATGCTCCCATACATCAATTCCAAGTAAAGGCTTCTTACCTTCTGTTAAAGGATTATCTTGGTTTGGTGTTGAAGTAATTGCTAGTTTTCCATTTTCCTCTAATACAAGCCAAGCCCATCCACTTCCAAATCTACCTAGTGCAGCCTTTTTGAAGTCCTCCTTGAATTTTTCAAAGCCTCCAAGATCCTCATCAATTTTCTTTGCAATCTCTCCTACTGGAGCACCACCGCCATTTGGAGACATAGTCTTCCAGAACATTTTATGGTTTAGGTGTCCACCACCATTATTTCTTACAGCAGTTTTGATTTCATCTGGGAGTTCGTTTAAATTCATTATTATCTCTTTAATAGACTTCTCCTGTAACTCTGGATAGCCTTCCAATGCTTTATTTAGATTGTCAATATAAGTTTGATGGTGTTTAGTATGATGAATCTCCATAGTTTGCTTATCAATATGTGGCTCCAATGCATCATAGGCATAATTTAATTCTGGTAATTTAAATGTCATTCAAATCTCTCCTTAATCTATATTTAAAAAATAATTATCTATGTCATACTTACCCATGATTCTAATTGATAAACATTATCATTTAGAATTCTGTATAATTAATTGCTTTTTACTTATATTAAAATTAGGAGGTAATGATATGGTAAAGAAAACCAAAGATAATTATTATGATCCATTAAAAAGAAATGATGCCCAGAAAGAAGAACAGTGGGATAAAAGAAGCCGAAGTCTAAGCGATAGAAATTTTATTCTTGGAAACAAAACCTATGGAAATCCCTTCAACAATACGGATAATCCCAACTGGCAAAATCAAATGTTTGAAGTTGGAGTTAGACCCTCAAAGCTAAATGACCCTCAGAGGATACAAAAACAAAACCGTGTAGAGGATAATAACTCAAATATTAATTTATTGAAGGATTAAAAAACCCCAGGATTTCTCCTGGGTATTTATTAAATATCTCCTTTTAAACCTAGCTCTTCAGCTACAATTCTCATACCATTAATAGTTTCAGTCACTAATTCTTGTAAGTCTTTACCAAGCATTTTAGCTCCATTTTCTATGACTTCTCTATTTACACCTGCAGCAAAGGATTTTTGATTCCATTTCTTTTTAACTGATTTCGTTTCCATATCCAATATGGATTTAGATGGTCTCATTAATGCTGTTGCGGAAATTAGACCTGTTAATTCATCTATGGTATATAATACTTTTTCAACATTCTCAATGGGTTCAACTTCATTTCTCAGACCATACCCATGGCTTATTACTGCTCTAATATAGTCCTCTGGCCATCCTTCTTCTCTAAGGATTTTCTCGGTCATATCACAGTGTTGATCAGGGTATTTATCAAAATCCAAGTCGTGTATAAGACCAATCACCTTCCATTTTTCAACATCTTCATTATATAGTTCTGCAAAGTTCCCCATAACAGCTTCTACTGCCAAAGCGTGCTTTATTAGGTGTTCTGTTTCGTTATATTTAAGCAGCAACTTGTATGCATCTTCTCTAGTAGGTATAAATTGTGTCATTTTCACCCTTCTTTCCTATTCGTAATTTAAAACTATTCTATACTATTATGGAAATATTATCAAGTTACATCACTTTCTAAGCTTAAAGTAGAATCTACTTCCCAATCCATATTGACTTTCTACCCCATATTCAGCCTTATGGGCTACCAAGATAGCTTTTACAATGGATAAGCCTATTCCAGAGCCAGTAGAAGACCTTTTATGATTCTTCCCTACTTTGTAGTATCTGTCCCAAATGCTATCTAGTTCCTCTTCTTTTATTCCTATACCATGGTCAATTACCTCTAGAAATACTCCATCAGCTTCCCCTTTGATGTTAATAATTATCTCCTTGTTATCTACTGAGTAATTAACAGCATTACTGATTAAGTTATATATTACCTGCTGAATCTTAGTCTCATCTCCGCGGGCTAAAGTTTCACCAGAGGAGTTCAAAATAAATTTAAATCCTAGACTATCTTCAAAATACTTAAATCTTGTAAGAACTTCATCTGTTGTCTTTTTTAAGTCAAAGTTAATAAGGCCTAAATTGTCTAGCCCTGATTGAGCTTTTGATAGGTCCAATATTTCATTTACCATATTGCTAAGTCTATCAGATTCATCGATTATAGTCTGAATATGAGAATTTCTTTTCGCCTCATTATTTCCTGATAAATCTCTAATCATTTCACCATAGGACTTGATTACCGTAAGTGGAGTTCTTAAATCATGGGATACATTTGCTATTAAATCACGCCTTAATTCATCAGTTTTTGACAGCTCTTTGGTGGCATAGTTTAATGTATCTGCCAGATTATCTATTTCAGTATAATCTCCTTTTTGAAATACTATATTATAGTCCCCCTGAGCCAACTCAGAAGCTGAATCTGTTATCCTTTCAATGGGCTTGGTAAGCTTAGTTGCTATGATATAGGACAACGCCATACCTAAGAATAGAGATATAGATGTTACTATTATCAATTGATTTTTAAGAACGCTTACTGTTGAATCGATTGGCTGCAAAATAGAATTTATATAGAGAAAATAGTTGGAACTATCTCCATTTTCAAGTATTGCCCCAAATATAAGTGTTGGTTCCCTAAACCTAGCATCCTCTCTGGTATAGATAACATAGTTTTGGTTTGAAGAGAAGAGCTTCAAGAGAAATTCTGAAAATAGCGTACTATCAAGCCTAGGTTGTCTAAGCATATCAATTAAGTTCAAAGGGTA
>CAZHLF010000100.1:0-208 GCA_964532845.1 uncultured Tissierella sp. | reverse complement strand
GGGTATACCAATCTACCATCTTGATCCAATATATGAATTGCAATTCCTTCCCTTAAGGATGTTGTATAAAGTAAATCTTCAAATCCTTCTTTCCCATATTCAAGAACAAGAGAATTTCCTATCTTCTTTATTTCATTTGTTTTCATGGACTCATAAAATCTATTTAAGAAAACTATTTGCAAGAGCCAGAGAATAATCATTATAGTAG
>CAZHLF010000099.1:0-8467 GCA_964532845.1 uncultured Tissierella sp. | reverse complement strand
TTAAGAAAAATATATGAATGAGTACGGGGTCAGGCCCCGTTAATTTACTTTTTAAATGAAATTATTACTTTAAATAAGTCTCCGTCTATATCAACTTTAAAGTCTCCTCCAGATACCTTTGTAAAGCTTTCTGCAATGGAAAGGCCTAGACCACTTCCTTCAGTAGTTCTGGACTTATCCCCTCTGTTAAATCTTTGAAGAATATCATCTGCTGAAAAATCCATCTCATAGCTTGCTGTATTTTTTATAGTAGCTATAGATTTTCCTTGGACTTCTTCTAAATCTACATAGATTCTAGTTCCCTGTAGAGAATACTTCAATGCATTGTCTAGTACATTTTGAAACACTCTATAAAGTTTCTTACCATCAGACTTGATATTTATAGGGGTCTCA
This sequence comes from uncultured Tissierella sp., assembly GCA_964532845.1. GTDB lineage: Bacteria > Bacillota > Clostridia > Tissierellales > Tissierellaceae > Tissierella_B. Next base: position 8,074 of record CAZHLF010000099.1, on the reverse strand, counting down.
GGAAGTTTAGTTTTAATATTAAGACCTGAACTTCGGATATTATCTTCCATGTCTCCTATTGTCTGCTCTATAAGCTTCTTTAGATCCAACTCTTCAAAGTCTACATTGATATCTCCGCTGGTACTCTTTGCCAAATCAAATAAATCTGCAACTATGTTTTTAAGTCTATTGGATTTTTCTCCTAATATATTTACATAATCCCTAGCAGTTTCTGAAAGGTCCTCTTCCTTGGATAATAAATCAACGTAGCTTATTATGGAGGTTAATGGTGTCTTTAAATCATGTGATACGTTGGTTACCAGGTTAATTTTCATTCTCTCTGACTTCATCTGTTCCTCTAAACTTTCATTGAATCCTTTGTTTATATCTTCATATGTTTTATTGTTGTATTTAACATACCAGTAGATTATAACTATCTCCAATGCTAGAGGAAATACCATAAGTGGTGGTGCCATAAGAAGTAAGAAGGTCATAAATACCATAATAAAACTTGCTATAATAAATACTATTTGTCTTTGATGCAGACTCTTGGTCAAAGGAAACTTCTCAAATCTCCTGCCATCAAAGAAGCTCTTAAGAAAATCAAATATGCCATGGAATATTTTATGAAAGAACTTATAGGTTAGCATATCCTTGATAAATCTCTTACCTTTAAGCTTACGTATCAAAGCAAGATATATTACTCCACCTACAGAAACAGCCAGTGCAGTTGCTACTCCCATTATATACAAAGATGATCTTTGTGAACTATTTAAGCCAGTTGTAATATTATATCCATTGATATAGGTATATCTGGCAGGATATGTAGCCATTAAAAACCAAAGGCCTACCAGGAGAATAAAGGATCCCACCATAATCTCAGTCCAGATTTTATCTACCCAAAAGAGGTGAAGGTCTTCATCTAGAGGTAGTCTTCCGGTTACCACAGTTAAATATACAATTAATATTATTGACAAAAGAACAAATGCAACAAGAGACTTGGCAATTGGTAGTAAGACTTCTCTTCCTCTTTCCCATTTAGTCTGCTCTTGTGCCATAAAATCATCTGTAAATGCCAGATATAATGTAATATTATCTTCTAAAGTAGAATACCTGGTTATAACATTTGGATCAGTTTTTGAACCATATGAAAATCTTCCATTTTCAGAGGCGATAAATGACTCCTGGAACTTTTCAAAATCTTCTCTTGAATAGTCTTCTCTGTTGGTATAGCTTCTTTCTCCATCTGAAATATAGAAGATATAATCATAGTCTCCAGAGATTACTTCAACCCCTTGATTAATTAAATCTACATTAGGGATTTCTGCTTCATTTGATTCTTCAACTTCTCTGTTTAAATCTTCTTCAACTACGACATCTCCTTGGTTTTCTTCATCCAATGATGTATTTTCTTCATTTACTAATTGATTTTCCTCGATTAACATAAGTGTATTATGATATGCATTGTTAATTTCATGTCTAAAAGCTGATTCACTTGATTTATAGTCAGAAACTATTATTGACTCGGGATTATAACTAAACATCATTAAATAGAAAAGTTGTACAACAGATGTTGTTATTAATATTACAACTAGAATAAATGCCAATAGCTTAGTAAAACTATTCCTAGTGATATTTTTCAATTTTGTATCCAATTCCCCACACCACCTTTAAGTATTTAGGCTCTTTAGGATTGATTTCAATCTTTTCACGGATTCGGCGGATATGTACCATAACAGTGTTTTCTACGGAATATGCTTCCTCTTCCCAGACCTTTTCATAGATCTGCTCTGATGAAAAAACAATTCCTGCATTATCCATCAAAAGCTCTAAGATTTTAAACTCAGTTGGAGTAAGTCTTACAATCTCTCCATCAACTCTTAATTCCTTAGATTCATTATTTAGGATAAGTCCGCCAACTTGAATCAGGGATTTGCTGGATGTATTACCCATATCTCCTAGATACATATATCTTCTCAATTGACTCTTTACCCTAGCAACCAACTCCTGAGGATTAAATGGCTTTGTCACATAATCATCTGCACCCATGGAAAGTCCTAGAATTTTGTCACTATCCTCTGATTTGGCAGATAGAATTATAATTGGAATATTCTTCTTTTCCCTAATCTTCATTGTAGTTGACAATCCATCAAGCTTTGGCATCATTACATCCAATAGAATTAGGTGAATGCTGTTTACAACAAGTGCATCCAAAGCTTCCAAGCCATTATATGCCTTTATTACCTCATAACCTTCCAGGGATAATAGCTTATCTATAGCATTGGCTATTTCCTTATCATCATCTACTACCAATATCCTCGCCTTATCCATATCCTACCTCCTATAGCCTATACCTTTATATTAATGCATCAACCTTTCGATAAGGTTGATATAAATCTTACGAAATTCTTAAGATGATTTAAGTATAACATAATTTAAAGTCAAGAAAACAGCCATTAGAATTGTATCTAATGGCTGTTTCAATAATTTCCAGGGTCTGACCCCTTTGAATACCCACCCGGGACAGTCCCCCATGACCGTTAGCCACCGGGGCCTGGCCCCGGTGGCTGTTGTGTTAAATATCGTTAACCTTCATGACTCTCATTGCGTTTAAGATAGCAATAACCGCTACTCCTACATCTGCAAAGACTGCTTCCCACATAGTTGCTACTCCAAAGGCTCCCATTATTAGGAATATTCCTTTTACACCTAGGGCAAAGAAGATATTTTGCCATACAATGGTTCTGGTCTTTCTTGCTATTTTCATTGCTGTAGCTATCTTTGAAGGCTCATCGGTCATTATAACTATGTCTGCTGCTTCTATAGCTGCATCTGAGCCAAGTCCACCCATGGCTATTCCTATATCAGCTCTTGCTAATACTGGTGCATCGTTGATACCATCTCCAACGTAGATAATTTTACCCTTAGGAGATTTTCTATTCTCTATTTCTTCAAGCTTTTCAACCTTATGCTGTGGTAATAGCTCTGAATAAACCTCATCTAATCCAAGAGTTTCTCCTATTGTTTCTCCTACCTTCCTAGTATCTCCAGTAAGCATAATAGTTTTCTTAACACCCAGGGATTTAAGGTCTTCTATAGCTTCTTTAGAGTCCTCTTTAATTTCATCTGAAATTACTATATATCCCTTATAAATATTATCAAGAGCTATATGAATTACTGTACCAGTAGAATCAATCTCTTTATACTCTATATTGGATCCTTTCATCAGCTTGTTGTTCCCTGCTAATACTTCTCTTCCACCTACTAGAGCTCTGACTCCATTTCCTGCTATTTCTTCATAAGAGTCAATTAAGGATTTATCGATTTCTTTTTCATATTCCTTTAGTATGGAAATGGCAATAGGGTGATTGGAAAAACTTTCTGCATAAGCTGCCATTTCCAATAATTCTCTTTTTTCCACTTCATCAATAGTATTGATATCTGTAACCTTAAATACTCCCTTAGTAAGGGTACCAGTCTTATCAAATACTACAGCTTCAACATTGTTTAATGCCTCTAAATAGTTACTTCCTTTAACTAATATTCCCTTGCTGGATGCTCCACCTATTCCTCCAAAGAATCCCAATGGAATAGATATTACCAAGGCACATGGACAAGATATAACTAAGAATATCAAAGCTCTATAAATCCAATCTGAAAAAGCCTCTCCCAATACCAAAGGAGGGATTATAGCTAATGCTAGCGCTCCAAATACTACAGCAGGTGTATAATATCTTGCAAACTTAGTTATGAAATTTTCAGTTGGTGCCTTCTTGCTGCTGGCATTTTGTACAAGATCAAGAATCTTTGATACTGTAGATTCTCCAAAGCTCTTCTCAACCTCTATTGTTAGCATACCATTCATATTTATAAATCCGCTTAAAGCTGTACTTCCCACTTCCAACTCCCTTGGAAGGGATTCTCCTGTTAATGCTTTAGTATCAACTGATGAATTTCCTTCAATTACCTTACCATCTAGTGGAATCTTTTCTCCAGGCTTAACTATGATAATATCTCCAATTCTAACCCTTTCCGGGGAGACTACTTTTATATCATCTCCTATTTTAAGATTTGCATAATCAGGTCTTATATCCATCAACTCAGCTATGGAGCGTCTGGATCTATTTACAGCTAAATCCTGAAAAAGTTCTCCAACTTGGTAAAATAGCATTACCCCTACACCTTCAGCATATTCTCCTACAAAAAATGCTCCAATAGTAGCTATTCCCATTAGGAAATTTTCATCAAAAACCTGACCTCTTTTTATATTCTTAATTGCTTTTGATATTACATCGCTTCCTACAACTACAAAAGCCATAAGAAATATTAATAGCTCAAATAAGGGCGTAACATCTATTACCATTCCAAAAATTAAAAGAGCTCCAGCTATTGTAATCTTCATTAAGCTTTCCTTTGTTTCACCATCTCCATGAACATGTCCATGATTATGTGAATGAGAATGGTTATGTTCCATTTCGTCATGAGTATGTGCATTTTCATCATGTCCTTGGCAGTTACATACATCTGTGCATTCAACTTTGGATAGGGTGAAATTCTTATGCTTTTCCAATACCTTAACATCTGGTTCGAATTTTAAAACTATTCCCTTTACTTTATCAACTAAAGTGTTATGGTCAAAATCATCACTTGTCTCCAGTGTCATTATTTTTGTCATAAAATTCATTGTGGCTTTTACTCCATCTATTTTATTTACTTCATGCTCTATCTTAGCTGAGCAATTAGCACAGTGAAGGCCTTCTAATATTAATTCCTTTTTTACTGCTGTTTGCATTATGTTCACCCCTTTTGTCAATTTTCCTTTATATGATTAAGTCCTTGTTCAAATATTGCCTTTACGTGTTCATCATCAAGGGAATAATATACTACCTTTCCATCTCTTCTGCTCTTTACTAGCCTTGCTTGTTTAAGTACTCTAAGTTGATGGGATATAGCTGACTGAGTCATATTTAAAAGTACTGCAATATCACATACACACATTTCTGCTTCATCTAAAGCCCAAAGAATCCTCACTCTTGTAGAGTCACCAAATACTTTAAACAATTCAGCCAAATCAAATAGCTTTTCTTCATTAGGCATATTCTCTTTAACTCTATCAACAACATCTTCGTGGATTACTGTACAATCACATCTATCTATTTCTTGCTTATCCTTCATAATCTTCACCCCTTTAATCGAACACTTGAATAAGTATTCATATGTATATTATAAGTATATGCCCAAAATAAATAGTTGTCAATAATATATGAACAATTATTCATATGAAAATGCTCCTGATGGCTTTACATATTAGCCTTCAGGAGCATTTATTATAGGGACTAAATTATGTTAAAAAGAAAGGCTATAAGCTCATCATTATTCATTTTTTTATTAAATAACAAGTTGGAAAACTCTTCTGTATTACTAGAAAGAGTATTATACAAATAACTTAAATAACCTTCCATATCCTCTTTCTCTTTAACCATAATTCTATCCTCAATATCCATTTCTCTATAAATACCTTTTTCATAGCATAGCTTCATTGCTATATAGGATTCTGTTGATTTTGCATGTTGATCCAAAAGATAGAATAGTGACTTCTTTATTTGTTTAATATATGGTCTATACTCCCTCTTATACAATAGCATCCCTATTATAAAGTAAGAGGTTTTAGTTATGGAATTCTCCTGACCAAAGGAACCATCTGCATTCTGATTAGAAACCAAATCAAGCATCAGTTTCTTTAAATCATCTATATTATCCTCAACAAAAATATTAGTTCTACCTACTCTGGATTCTTTTAAGCTTCTACTTAAATGTACATCAGGCGCACTCATATGTACATCTTCAGTAAAATAGCTTAAGCCCATTGGCTCAGATATTGGTTTTAGATGGAATAAGATATCATCTTCCAAATCCCAGCCACTTGGGTGACTTAGGGGAACTGTAATAGTCCTTATTCTTCCTCTTTGTTTATCTTCTTTTTCATATACTGCAACCAATGAAGTCAGTGTAGATAATACCCCATATTCTTCAGAAATGAGGATGATATCATCCTCCAGTAACTTGGTTCTCCTTCGGTTATGGGGATCCATCAAAGATTGGAGATATTTGATATTCTCCTTTGCCCACCTTATTGAAAGTAAATCTCCATCCACTTCCACTAGGTCTCTTATTCTAAGATTGTATTCTTCTTCCCCTTGTCCTTTTACTATTATTTCATTTAGATCATCTTCTAACTTGAATACAAAACTATATTCCTCACCACTATATAATTTTTTTGAAAGTGGTGGAAATACCTCTAATACTTTTCCTTCTGAATCGGTAATTTTTACCCTTTCCAAAGAAGGTTGACTAATTCTTGATAGCTGTTTTATTACCTTATCTTCAATTCTCTCTCCAGGATATACGTATTCAGGGATTCCATTTCCTACATTTGCCAAACCATCTATAAAGGATTTATTCACTGCAGTATCTATTCCAAATGGATAGAGTCTTACTCCCTCTGATTTTTCTGAAACAGCCATGAAAATTTCCTTTTCATTATAAACTTGTCCATCGGTGAATAGGAAAATAATTCTTTCCTTAGTTTTCTTAAGGCTTAGAGCAAATCTTAGAGGATCCAGTATTTCTGTTCCACCAGTTGCCTGTAAATTAGCTATCCATTGTGTGGCCTTTTCTAAATTTTCCTGGCTATATTCCACCATTTTCTTTTCAAAACTTTGGAAGAAACTGTTGAAGGAAATTATATTGAATACATCCCCTTCAAGGAGATTCCTTAAAGCTATATTTAGAGCTCTCTTCCCTTCATGGAGCTTCTGACCTGACATGGAACCAGAAGTATCCACTATAAATATATACTCTTTAGGGTTAGCGTCTGGAGGATACTCATCCAATTGTAGTAAGAACCTAACTTCACCAAATCTTCCTTTGTCATTGCAGCCTTTTAAAAATTTATTTCCCATTTCCTCTACTAACATAATATTTAGTATAAAATCTCTATCAAGATACTCTATTTCTTTTGCAAAACTAATTAACATGTCTCCTTTGTCTTGAGAAAACTCAATAGTATGAGAAGGAGATGATACCCTTTTAATTCTTTCCTTATTGATTAACCTAATATTTAGCTGGAGAGTATAGTTTGCGTTGCCATATTCTACATTTAGCTCATCATCTACCTCCATCTTCTCATGAGCATATTTAGGTGCAACTGTAGTGGGTATTCTCCAACGGATTTCATTGTCATTTCCCAAAAGATTTTCTATATAGATAATCCTTATATAGATTTTTTCTTTTGGGTGGATATTACCTAGTGAGACCTGAAACAAATCATTACTATGGCTTTCTAGTAAAAATGCAGCATCACCTTTTGTTAAAGCTTTATGATAGGTATTTATAGCCTTGGTCTTTTCCTGAAACTCACCAAAGATTTCATCCTTTCCTATCTTAATCTTAAAACCTGTAACTTCAGCATCATCACTTAGTGGAAACTTGTATATAGCTTCAACCATATCATCACCCATGTATTGATATTCCTGAGTGACGCTTACATAGGCCATATAATTATCAAGTTTTGCATCTACCATAACCTTTTGAAGTACAATGTCTTCATTGTTCTTTAAGACAAGACCATATTCCATACTAAGCCCCCCTATTTATTTTGCTGCTAAATTCAAGTAACTTAATAGCCAATTCCCTAGCCTTCTCATCACCTTCTGGGAAATGAATTTCAACACCGAACCCAAGGCTTACCCTCTTATATGAATTACCTACTTCCATTGTCTTACTAGATGCTTCATATAATGACTCTTCTTCTCTAACTATATTGTCTTCCAACCTTGTTTTTATCTCTTCAAAGTTTAAGTCCCCAATTAACTTTTTTATTTCATCTAAGGGCAAATAGCTCTCCTGGTATTTCTTAATCAATAAAATCCGATATAGGTGATCATCAGTATAGTAAGTTCCTACTCCAGCCCCTTCAGGACTTGGTAGTAGACCTCTGTTTACATAATAGTGTATAGTCCTTTTGGTTACTTCTGCTTTCTCAGCTAGCTCCCCAATTCTATATCGCTCCATAGCTTTCACCTTCCTTTGCTTT
>CAZHLF010000098.1:5810-8491 GCA_964532845.1 uncultured Tissierella sp. | reverse complement strand
TTAATATAATAATCATTGTCGCCACTTCCTGTACTTTGGCGGCGATTTTTTTCCACTATAGTCTTATATACCACTACACCGTCCCAAGTCTTACTTCTATTTCTTCCAATAATTGAATAGATAGCAATTAAAATAAACATGCCACCTATACCAAGACCAATAAAGAGTGCTTGGGGATTATCCATTTCAGAGCTGGTCTCCCCATAGATGTAAAAGCCTATAATAGCCCCAAGGGCTAGGATTAGTGAAAAAATACTAGCCCATCTCTTTGTATTTTTAAGATATAAAGCAAATGCTTGGTCATTTATCCTTTTAGAATATCCTATTGATACTACTTTATTATCCATCTATAGCCCTCCATTATTGAATCATTGGATGACAACTGTTTGTGTTGCAGCCTTCCAGGCTACAGAATAACCGAAGTTCTCTGCTACAAATCTAACTGGAACCATGGTTCTTTCCTTTAGAATTAGAGGGGCTACATCCATGGTCTTTGATTTTCCATTCATCTTTATAGTGGTCTTTCCAATCCACATCTCTAGAGTATCTTTGCCTTTCGTCAAAGTAATCTTCTTCTCCTTTGCATCATACCCAACGCTTCCTCCTAGAGATTCCATTACGGCTCTTATTGGTATTAGGGTTCTGCTATTGTAAATTACAGGAGTGGTGTCCCTGCCTGGATCAATCTCCTTCTTTACACCATTAACCTTCATCAGCTTTTGATTAATTGTCATCTCTATTATGGTCTTATTCCATGCTTTTGCTTCAGTTTCTATATTAAAGGATTTCTTGGTTAGTTCTCCATCCTTATCTGCAACAGCCATCTCCCCTGCTCCTACAGATATTGCTTTACCTGTTTTCTTAGATGTTAAGCTGACTACTCCTTCAAGGACCTTTAGGGTAGACTTATCTCCTGTCTCCTCACATACAAAGGTGGTTCCTTTGATACCTGCAACGGCTTGATTCATTTCAATTTCCATATTTCCATGGGTTATTATCTCCTGGATATTGGTATAGATATTGCCCATTATAAGATCAAGCTTACTATCTTGGCCACTAGGAACGGTTATGATGATCTCAGATTCTTCCTTAATATGAAAAGTGGTCATATCTAGCATACTTAAAATACAACCTGAATCTCCTGATGTTACAATATGGTCTCCTACATAAAGAACCGTGTCCAATTCTACCATTTCCCAGACGTCCTCGTTATCTCCTCGACGGACTAAGACTTCTCCATGAAGATCTGATACTCTTATTCCAGAATCCACATAGTTTAGATCTTTCGGCTGGGTCTTAGGTGGAGTGGGTTTTGTTGGTGGAGTCACATTTTTTGATGGCATGGCCATAGGTTGTTTACTGGCTGACCACTCATATATATAGGATGTTCCCTGTCCTACACCATCAAACATTGTTCTTAATGCGATTTTATCTCCTTCTTTAGACCCTTTAGGTGCTATGGCAGAAATAGTATCTCTTACAGAGTAAACCTGTACTGTTTTATAGGTATCAATTTTAAAGTGCGTTTTCCCGTCCTTATTTTTAAAAGGGATACTCCCTCCTGTTACCATTCCAGGTTCTACATCCCACTTGTCAAAATCTGCGCTGGCACTGGCATTGTCACTCCAGTAAGATAAGAGTTGTTTCCCAAAGCTTAATTTTAATGATAGGGTTACTGTTTCTCCACCCTGGATAGTGGTAGGTGGAGTGGAAAAGGTACATTGAGAAGTAGAATTTTCTCCCTCTAATAAATCAGGATCATAGTAGGTATCTCCCTCACCTAAGTACTCCCAGGAATAACTATAATCTCCTAACTTGGAACTAGAGCTAGCCTTTCTTACCCCTCCTGCATTGACTGCGTCCACAGCAGCCTTTCCATCATCCTCTACAATACTTACTAGAACCCATCTTTCTCCTGCTGCCTCTGTCTTTAAAGGTGATACCATGATGCTAGCTAAAACCATGGTAAAGCACAATAATGCCATAAATATTTTTTTCAAACTCTTCACTCCTTTTTTGTATTTACTATTGGTGATAACATTATTTATAGGAGTATTATATTAAAATTTTCTCCTTCTGCCTTCACCAAGAGGGGTGATTTTGACAAAAAAATCCCCTCACCTTTTAGGGTGAGAGGAAATAATTGACTGTATATCTACTAGTAGACTCATAAGTTCAGACCGACTCTGGACTCCTAGCTTGGAATATATATTTTTCACATGGGTCTTAACTGTATTTTCACTTATATTTAGGTCCCCTGCAATCATCCTATATGTTTTTCCCTTTAAGAGTAAGTTTGCTATCTCACTCTCACGTTCTGTAAGCATCTCCAATATATTGAATTCTTCAATAATCTCATTTTGAGTTTCCCTTGGAATCTCAGATAATCCGGTTAGATAGGCATGGTTTTTTATCAGGTCAGTAAGTCTTTTATGCAGTGATGGAAGTAAGACCAAGCTAATACAAACTACTCCCATGGCAAGAAGAATAGAGTGCTGGCTTTGATTATTTACAGAGGAGACTGCATTTCCTATTAGTCCCCCTAACAAGACTCCCAGTACGTTGGCAGATAATCCAATACCCAGAACTTTAGAAGGGTTACTGTCCAGCTCCAACATTTCACCTAAGATGCTCCACCAAAAGAGGTCAAAGACACCACAAGCTCCAAGCATGAGGGTATT
>CAZHLF010000098.1:0-5800 GCA_964532845.1 uncultured Tissierella sp. | reverse complement strand
ACGACCTACCAAGAAGCTGAAAGAAAATAAAGGAAAATCCAATCATAGCTATGGCAACATAAAGAATATAAGCCCTATTTGCCTTTTGGGGAAGATTTCTCATAATAAAAATGGCTACGATATATGGCAGAGCTCAATACCAACTGGTTAACCTTTCTAGATGGGAAAAAGCTGGACCCTGGAACTGATACATAAGCCCAGAATTGATGCTAATAACCATTATGAAGAGATAAAGAAAAAATATTGGACCTCTTTTACCTATATAAAGATCTTCATCCACTTTAGGTGGAATACTTTCTGAATTATCCTCTTTGGGAAGCATTCTAGTAAAATAGAAAGCTCCAATAAGAAATAGCATTGATAATCCTAATCCTATATATGGTGATAGGTAAGTCGATGTTGAATTTAAGATAATCATCAGGATATTAGAATAGATAAGTCCATCTGCAATGGTCTTTATTCTCTCGTTTTTGGGGGTAGAATGTTTTAAACAATAACCCCAAGCTGCAACACAAGACCCAACCAAAAATGAAGCTATGTATATTGATCCTTTCCATAGAAATGATGGAGGAAAGTAGAATATAAAGGATGTTATTATACAAAATGCTATGGAAAATAGCATCAGATTCTTGGCTGTTTTCATGTTCCTTACAAAATAACTGCACGCAAGTAACCCAATAAAATGTGCAGCTATGGTTCCAAAAACAAATGACTGGACTGAAATATTATGTTTATCTGCCAGGCCATAAAGTATACGACCTTCAAAGGGAAAGGCTAACAGCCAGGAGAAAAAAAGGGAAAAGACTATTATCGTTAGCCTTCTTTCATGGATAGTATATTTTCGCTCTGTTGATATCATAATTTTCGCCTCTTCTCAATTCTAAAGTTAATTTTCATATACCTATTTTAATATATATATTATTATTTTGCTACATTGTGTTTGATACAAAAAATCCATTGGGGACTGTCCCCAATGGATTTAATCTAGAATCTCTATTATATCTCCTTCTTTAATTACTCCGCCCTTTAATACCTTTGTAAATATCCCTTCCTTAGGCATTACGCATTTTCCTACTGCTTGTTTAATGGCACATCCTGTGTGACATTCTTTACCTATTTGAGTTACTTCATGCAGGGTTTCTCCTATGGATAGCTTGGTTCCAATAGGAAGCTCATAAAGAATTATTCCTTCTGTTGTTAGGTTTTCTGCAAAATCTCCAAACTTTAGTTCATCTAGTCCTTGGGCCTTCATTTTATTAAAGCTTTCAAGGCCAAGTAGACTTACCTGTCTGTGCCAATTACCACTGTGGGCATCATTTTCTAGACCAAAGTTTTCTAAAAACAGACCTTCTTTAATTGGTTCTTTCACTACACCTTTTATATCTGAAATATTAACGGATAATACTTTTCCTGTTGGTTTTCTCATATAATCCCCTGACTTTCCACCTGTTTTTTTCAATAACTTGATATCTTCAATGATCATATCTTTATCAATAGCCTTGCACATATCATATATGGTTAGACATGCTATGGATGCTGCTGTAAGAGCCTCCATTTCCACACCAGTTTTTCCTGTGGTTTTTACTTCTGCTTGAAGCTCTACATATTCATCCTGGATGTTGAATCTAATATCTGCTCCTGTTAAGAATATATTATGACACATTGGTATTATATCACTGGTTTTTTTAGCTCCCATAATACCTGCAACTTGAGCAACTGATAGTACATCCCCTTTTTTTATTAGACCTTGTCTTATTCTATCTATGGTTTCCTTCTTCATTCTTATTCTTCCTGAAGCAATGGCTGTTCTTTTGGTAATATCCTTGTCCCCTACTTCAACCATATGGGCTCTGCCTGCTTCATTAAAATGTGTTAGTTCCATCCTTATCCCCCTATCTGATTCATATTTCGGGTTATATATTCTTTATCCTCCAGATGATGTTCCTCTTCTTTAGAATAAATAGCATCTTTAATAATTTGGGTTAAGTCGGCCTTGTCCCTTAAATGCTGTTTCAAATCTATTTCTCTATTGGAATGTAGACAAAGCTTTAGCATTCCTGTGGATGTAAGTCTTACACGATTGCAATCCTTGCAGAATTTACAAGAAATAGGATTTATAATTCCAACCTTTCCCTTAGCTCCTGGTAGCCTATAATATAGAGCTGGGGAGGACTTATCCTTAGACTCTAAGGGCATAAGACCTTCCACTTCCTGGAGTATCTTGTTATTTGGAATAAACTTGTCCTTAGCAAAACCAGCAGCTTGACCTATAGGCATGAGTTCAATAAATCTTACATCTATTTCCTCATCCCTTGTTAAATTAATAATAGAAGGAATTTCATCTTCATTAAATCCACCTATCAATACTGTATTTAATTTTATAGGAGTAAGTCCTACTTCCTTTGCTGTCTTTATACCATTGAGAACCCTTTGCAATTCTCCACCACGGGTTATCTCTCGGTACTTTTCTTCATCTAATGTATCAAGGCTAATATTTACCCTGGTAAGGCCTGCTTCTTTTAGGTCCTTAGCATACTTTTCAAGAAGTACCCCATTAGTAGTCAAGGCAATTTCATTTACACCTTCAAGCTTGGACACCTTTGAAATTAAATCAACTACACCTAATCTAACTAGGGGCTCTCCACCAGTAAATCTGATTTTATCAATACCAAGTTCTACAAATACCTTTATTATCTCATAAGTATCCTCAAGTGAAAGAATTTCACTGTGTTTTATCTTTTCTATACCTTCTTCAGGCATACAGTACTCACATCTTAAATTACATCTATCTGTTAGGGATACCCTTAGATAGTTTATTTCTCTTCCGAAAGAATCTTTCATTTATTCACCATCTTCGTATGTTAGTTAAATACTTCTCAATGTTTTATTATAACATGGTTATCTTAATTAATCTACTATTAGGAACAAAGGGGTGGTTTCCTTATTCTACTATAAGAACTTCTCCTGTATTTTTAAAGCCATATCCTCCAAGGGTTTGGAGTATCTTCTTAAATTCTTCTGATTTTATAACTTGGATAAATTTCTTTATCCTGTCATCCTCAAGAGCTTCATAAGAAATAAGAAAATCATAGTCTTCAAAGGCTACTTCTACAAAGTCTAAGTTCATTGCCTTGGCTGCAGAATATACTCCTAGTCCTGTTGTAGCTGAGCCTGTTTTTACTGCAGTGGCAACAGCCATATGGGTGTTTAGTTCTCTTTGATACCCTCTTATCTTCTTCCAATCTACATTTTCAAGTTGGAGATGATAATCTAGTAGTACCCTTGTGCCTGCACCTCTTTGTCTATTTACATATACGATATCATCTCTTAGTAAATCATTAAATCCTTTTATGCTTAAAGGATTGCCCTTTTGGACTATAAAACCTTGCTGCCTTTGAACTCCTTTAATCAGTGCCATCCTTTCCTTAGGGAAGTACTTCTTTATATAGCTAGTATTATAGTCTCCAGTATCCATATCCAAGAGATGAGTAGGAGCTAAATGGCATTCACCTCTTTTTATGGCCATTATTCCTCCAAGACTTCCCACATGGCTAGATGTTAGGTTCATCATATCTCCTATTACATCCATGATAAGATCATGACTTCCTATGGACACTAAGGTATTTTTAATCTTAGTCATAGGTTTTAATAATTCAACATCTATAAATTCTCCAGCTTCCATACCTTCAGTATTTCTAGGTACAATCCCTATCCCATCAGCTTTTACAAGGCTCATAGAAACCCCTGCACCACCGGATAATGGTGTTGCAATAAGCTTATCATTGACATATCCTAAGTTTACTCTAATAAGTTCCTTATGCTTTAAGGAAGATACTACTCTTCTGGAGAGCTGTGCCCTAACAAGTTCTACTTCTATTTCTTCTAATCCTATAAATTTCTGAATTAATGGTCTAACAAAGGTTTCTACCACCATATATGCTGATACTGGATATCCAGGAATACCTATTACGGGTTTACCCTTAATTACACCTAATATAGTTGGTTTACCTGGCTTTAATGCTACTCCATGAATCACTACCTGTCCAAGCTCTCTTATAAGCTTAACAGTATAGTCCTTAGTTCCTGCAGAGGAGCCTGCATTTATAAGTAGCATGTCATTTTCTTCTACTGCCTTTAAGATAATCTCCTTTAAGATTTCATAATCATCAATTTGAGGAGAATACCTATGTGGAATTCCACCAAATTCTTTAATCATCCCCTCAAATACTCTTGAATTGGAGTCAATTATCTTTCCATCCTGGATCTCACTTACCATTTGAACTATTTCAGAGCCTGTAGGAATTATTCCGACTCTTGGTTTCTTATATACCTTTAAAGTTTCTGTACCTCCAGATATTAAGGCTCCTATATCCATTGGCCTTATCTTATGCCTTGATGGTAGTATCATTTCAGTTGCAACTATATCCTCGCCAATTTGTCTGATATGCTGCCATGGATATGCTGATTGGAGAATTTGTACATTATCATCTTTCTTTTGGATTACATCCTCTATCATTATAACTGCATCATATGGGTCTTTAATCTGATTTCCCGTATTTATATAAATAAAGTCCTTATCCTTTTCCAAGGTCAATGGATTATTTTCAGTAGCATTATCAGTATTTTTAGAAACTACTGCAATTCCATCCATCGCAGCTGCATTATAGCTAGGGGATGAAACATTTGCATAAATAGCTTCATAGGTAATCCTTCCCAATGAATCATCAACATTAATCTCATCAAATTCCGGTATTATATTAAGAGCTTTAAAATACTTTGAAATTGCTTCTTCTACATTTATGTTATCTATATAGGTATTTCTATCCATTTTTATCACACCCCTTTTAAATAAAGTGAATAGCATTTCAACTGCCAGTGGAGCCTGGCCCCAGTGGCAGAATTACAAAATTTTGTTTTCGTTGTTCACTATTCACTGTTAGTTGTTCACTAAAGAAGGTACACCCTTCTCTCTTCTCCCTTATAAATCCCTTCCTCATGCTCATCTATGATTATATAGCCTTGGGATTGGGATAATAGACTTATCATGCCTGATTTTCCGAAAGTTGGGGATGCTATATACTCATCTTCTTCTCTTCTCAGTTTTACCATGTGATAGGTCTTTTTCCCAGGAGATGATGGAAAGTTAGTTTCCATTGTTGCATTAACTTGTGGTGGTATTTCCCTAATTCCCATTTTGTCTCTGATAAATTCTTCAACTATGGCTTTAAATACAACTATAGAGGACACAGGATGACCTGGAAGTCCTACGATTAACTTTCCATCCCCTTCTCCAACTATGGTAGGTTTACCTGGTTTTATGGCTAGACCGTGGATTAGTACCCCTTTACCATTAAAGGATGAGATTACTTTATCAGTATAATCTCTTGTTCCTACAGAACTTCCACCTGATAGCAAAACTATATCTGAAACTTCTAAACCCTTCTGGACTTCATCTCTTAGAAGTTTATACTCATCTTTTACTATATTTCTTCCTACTACTTCACATCCTAGTTCTTCCGCCATAGAAGTAAGCGCATAGGAGTTAATATCTCTTATCTTACCTAGGGTTAGTTCCTCATCTATATCAATTATTTCATCACCAGTAGATATTATATAAAACTTTGGTTTCTTATATACCTTAACCTTGGAAATTCCAAGGCTTGCCAGAACACCAATTGCTTCTGGACTTAATTTTCTACCCCTTTGAAGTACCACATCACCTTTTTTAGTATCATCACCTTTATAGATGATATTTTCTCCTTTGGAGATTGGTTTATATATTAAAAGAGTCTCTTCATCT
>CAZHLF010000097.1:0-8616 GCA_964532845.1 uncultured Tissierella sp. | reverse complement strand
ACAACTTAATGGGTTGTCACATTTAGCAAGATCCTTTAATAAAGCATTTATTTCTATTGAAGAGATTTTATCTCCTCCTTTTATAGCACTAGAGCACGCCAGCTTCATCAACTTATCCAATCTCGTGTCATAACTGCTCTTTAAATCATTTTCCAGATTATCTAATAAATCTATAAGCAGTTTTCTGGCATTTGGTTTACCAAAAAGGAAGGGAACACCCCTTAAAGCATAGCTTGATGAATCAAATTCCTCAAGGTCAAAACCAAGGGTTTTGAAATAATCCAGATTTTCTTTTAGTAGATTATATTCACTATTTGTCATTTCAATAATTTCTGGCGCCAACAACTGTTGTATTACTATACTCTCATTATCATATTCATTTCTATATCTTTCATACAGTATTCTTTCATGAGCAGCGTGTTGATCAATAAAATAAAGGATTTTTGTAACTTTGTTTTGACCAACGATATAGGTATCAAAGACTATTCCAATAGGCTCTATATGGAGTATAGGGTTTTCCGGTTTGATTTCTTCCGTATTTGGAATCACTTCATTTATCTCATTAACTGGAGTTTTATTAACTGCCTTTTCCCAATCATTTAGTATATTGTTCTCCATTACTATATCATCACTTATGCTTAAGTCAATATCCGAATAATCCTTTATCAAAATATTCATTTCCTTTGATGAAGAGTTATGTGATAAATCATTAATAGGACTCTCTATTTTTAAGTCTTCAAGATTAAACAAAGTAGGAATATCATCCTTTTTTTCTTCCTCTTTTACTTTAAATGTTGGAATATTTATTGATGGAAACAATACATCTTTAATTACGTTGCTTACAATTCCAACTACAGAGTTATTATGTGAAAACTTTACCTCCTGCTTAGTTGGATGAATATTAACATCCATTTCAGCTGGGTCCATGTCAATATATAGAACGAATACAGGGAATCTATTTAGTGGGATTATGGATTTGTAATGATGTTCAATTGCACTTGAAATCCCATAATTAACTATATAGCGTCCATTTATATAAAGGTATTCATGACTTCTATTACTTCTATAGACACTGTTATTAGAAATATATCCTTTAATTGTAATAACATCAGATTGAAACTCCACTGGTATAAGACCGCTTACTATATCTTTTCCTAATATTGAATAAATATTTTCCTTAATATCTCCATTATTAGAGGTTTTTAAAATAACTCTATTATCCCTAATAAGCTTAAATGAGGATTTATAATTCCCTAAAGCAAGCTTATTTACCATATCACTTATGGCATTTCCTTCAGATAAGTCACTCTTTAAGAATTTTTTCCTTACAGGTAGATTGTAGAATAGGTCTTTTACTATCATTGTGGTTCCCTTAGGAGAACCTACCTTCTCAATCGACTTTATTACGCCTTCTTCAATCTTTGCATGAATACCTGCGGAGCTTTCTTTCGTTTTTGTTAATACTTCAACCTTAGCAACAGAAGCAACACTGGCTAATGCCTCTCCTCTAAAGCCTAATGTCAAAATGGAATTAAGATCATCAATTTTCTTTAGTTTAGATGTGGAGTGTCTCTCAAAGGCTATAGGAATATCTTCTTCTTCAATTCCGTCTCCATCATCCGTTACTCTTATATATGATTTTCCACCTTCATTTATCTCCACAACAATATTTTTAGAATTAGCATCAAGGCTATTTTCTATTAATTCCTTTATAATTGAAGATGGTCTTTCTATTACTTCTCCTGCAGCTATTTTTTGAATTGTGTTATTATCAAGTATTTGTATTTTACCCACTAGGATCTCTCCTTTAGACTTCTTGCATCCTCTACTAAATTATTTAAAGTATTTAGAGCCTCAATAGGAGTTAAATTCTGTATGTCGATATTTTTAATCCTATCTACAAAATAATCCTTTTTATAGTCCATAAGATTTAACTGCTTAGAATTTTGCTTTGGAACATTATTTAGGTTTATTTCATGTGTATCTTCTATTTGAGACAGTATTTCATTGGCTCTATCTATAATTTCTTTATTTATTCCAGCAAGCTTTGCTACCTGAATACCATAGCTTCTATTGGTAGAGCCTTCTACAATTTTTCGAAGAAAAACTATATCATCACCTTTTTCTTCAGCTATAATTGTTAGATTAACAATACCCTTAAACTTATCCTGAAGTTGTGTCAGTTCATGATAGTGTGTTGCAAATAAGGTCTTTGCCTTTAATTTTGTAGCAATATATTCTACCACAGCCCAAGCAATACTCAAGCCGTCATAGGTACTAGTTCCACGGCCCACTTCATCCAATATTATTAAGCTATTCTTTGTTGCAGCTTTTATGATATTTGAAACCTCATTCATTTCAACCATGAATGTACTTTCACCCTGGCTTAGATTGTCTGATGCACCTATACGTGTAAATATTCTATCTACTATGCCAACATTGGCCTTTTTAGCTGGTACAAAGCTTCCAATTTGAGATAGAAGAGTGATAATAGCAACTTGTCTCATGTATGTTGATTTACCTGCCATATTAGGACCTGTAATAATCTGAATCATATTATTTTGGGTATCTAAATAGGTATCATTGGGAATGAACAAATTGCTTTCAATAGTAGCTTCTACAACAGGATGCCTACCTTCCTCTATTTCAATAACACCCTTAGAATTTAAATCAGGTCTTACAAAATCATTATCATTAGCAACTAATGCAAGTGAAGACAATACATCAAGTAAGGCTATGTTTTTACTAACATCTTGTAATCTTTCAATTTGTTCTTTTATTTTAGTCCTTATTTCCTGGAATATTTCATACTCAAGAACTAGTGATTTCTCCTCTGAACCAAGAATCTTTGACTCCATATTCTTTAACTCTTCTGTAAAATATCTCTCGGAATTGGCCAGAGTCTGCTTTCTGATAAAATAATCTGGTACTAGATTTAAATTGGATTTAGTTACTTCAAGGTAATAACCAACTACACGGTTATATCCAATTTTTAAGTTCTTAATACCTGTTTTGGACTTTTCATCCATCTCCAACTTTCCAAGCCATTCCTTACCCTTTAGTCTACTCTGTCTTAATTCATCCAGCTCCGGGTTAAAACCGCTCTTAATAACATTCCCTTCTTTTATTGTAATAGGAGCATTATCATCTATTGCTGAATCAATGAGTAGGAATATATCATCAAGACTCTCCATCCTGGTTTCTAATTTTAACAGTTCCGGATTACTTGTACTTCTTAAAATATTTTTTATATGAGGAAGAACTTTAATAGAATTTTTCAAGGATATAAAGTCTCTGCCGTTGCAATTTCCACTAGATATTTTACTTGATAGTCTTTCAATATCGTATATTTCCTTTAAATTAACTCTAACATCATCCATAAGCATCAGATTGTTAGTAAAAAATTCTACAGCATTAAGCCTCTTATTAATAGCTTTAATGTCTAATAAAGGTTGTTCCAGCCACTTTTTAAGCAATCTTCCACCCATGGCTGTATATGTTTTATCTAATATACCTATTAATGCACCTTTTTTCTCCTTAGATCTAATGGTTTCGTTAATTTCCAGATTCATTCTGGTGTTAATATCCATAGTCATATAGTTAGATGGTTCATAATAATTTAAGTCATTAATATGCTCCAAAGAATTCATTTGGGTACTGTAGAGATATTCTATGAGCTTAGCTGTGGATATAGTAGCATAAATCTTTTCATTGATTTCCAGCTCATTTAATGACTCTACCTTAAATAGACTTAATATGCTTTCCTTCATATTAGCATCAAGTTCCTGAACATCTTCATAGGTATTGATATATGAGTTAAGTTTGTTTTTTATAATCTTAAGATATTTCTTATTTAGAGTAAATCTATTGTTGCATAATATTTCTGATGGATTTGTCTTTCCCAGCTCATCTATTATAAATCTATAGCAGTTGTCTTCATCGCTTAGAAACTCTGTAGTATACATTTCACCTGTAGAGTTATCAACGTAGGTAATACCTAAACCAAAGCTATCATAATAGATGGAAACCAAGAAATTATTTGATTTATCATCTAAAAGAATTGAATCAGTTATTGTCCCTGGAGTGACTATTCTTACAACGTCTCTCTTAACAATGCCTTTCGCGATGGCTGGGTCCTCAATCTGATCACACACAGCTACCTTGTATCCCTTATCAACTAATCTTGATATATAGGTATCAGCAACGTGATGTGGGACACCACACATTGGGGCTCTTTCACCATTACCACTGTCCCTTTGGGTTAGAGCAATTTCTAACTCCCTGGATGCTATCTTTGCATCATCAAAGAACATCTCATAAAAGTCTCCAAGTCTGAAGAATAAAAGGGAATCTTTATTTTTATTTTTTATTTCCATATACTGCTTCATCATAGGTGTAAGATTATCCATTTTGTCCTCCACTAAACTAATGTACCCTCTAAAGTAAAGGTTTTTACATAATCAATTCTAACATTAACCAGCTTTCCAATTAATTCTTTACCACCAGGGAAATGAACAAGTTTAAAGCTGGTTGTTCTACCATTTAACACTTGATCATTATTTTTGCTAACATCTTCAACCAACACTTCCACTACCTGTCCAAGTAATTTTTCATTGTTTTCTAGAGCAATTGGATTTAATGTTTCTTGAAGTTTATTAAATCTGTTGTGCTTTACTTTATCATCTACTTGATTCTCCATTGATGCAGCCTTAGTACCTTCTCTAATTGAATATAAGAAAGAGTAGGCTAAATCATATTTAACCTGTTTTACTACATCTAAGGTTTCTTCAAAATCCTCATCTGTTTCCCCAGGGAAGCCCACAATTAAATCAGTTGAAAGAGCTATATCAGACACTCTATTTTTTATCTTTTCAATAATAGTCAGATAATCTTTTTTAGTATATTTTCTATTCATAGTTTTTAATACATTATCACTACCTGATTGTATTGGCAGATGCAGATGATTACATAACTTATCTAGAGTACCAAAACATTCTATAAGCTCGTCCGATATGTCCTTAGGATGTGATGTCATAAATCTTATTCTTTCTAATCCTTCTATATCATTAATTTCCTTCAATAGGTCTGCAAAACTGTAATCCCTTTCAAGGGTTTTACCATAAGAGTTCACATTTTGACCAAGCAGGGTTACTTCCATACATCCATTTTTGGCTAGGTCTCTAATTTCAGAGACTATACTTTCAGGTTCTCTGCTTCTTTCTCTACCACGTGTATAAGGGACTATGCAATAAGTACAAAAATTATTGCATCCATACATAATATTTACATAAGCCTTAAAGGAATAAGTCCTGTTGGCGTCTATATTCTCTTCAATCTCTCTATTTTCTTCATTAATATCAACAATAGTCTTTCCTGTTTCATTATGTCTTGTAATAAGCTGAGGAAGCTTATGTATATTGTTTGTTCCAAAAATAATATCAACTTGTCTATATTTTTTTAGAACTACTTCTCTTATATCTTGTCTTTGCATCATACATCCACAAACAGAAAGTACTAGATTTGGATTTCTTCTTTTTAAATCCTTTAGCTCTCCAAGTTGACCAAATACCTTTTCTTCAGCGGATTTTCTAACTGCGCAGGTATTAAAAATTATAAAATCAGCTTCTTCTCGATTTTCTGTGACCTCATATCCCATGCCATCCAGAATCCAAGCAATCTTTTCTGAGTCATGGTCATTCATTTGACATCCATATGTTTGAATTAAATACTTCTTCATTAATCAAATTCTCTCCTTAATATTGTAGCATTATCACATTTTCTTGTTCACATGCTAATAATTATATCATTTAAATGCCTACAAAACAAATACTACCATGTAAATTCAAGGTTTAAAGTTCAGAAAGGACAATTGTTCCAACTTAAATTCAAGTTAAAAAAATAAAAAGGTCTAGCCTATAGACTAAACCCACTAAAATTTCATAAAAATCAGTATTAATTACTTTTTTGTTGTTCACTGTTAGTTGTTAACTGTTCACTGTGTTTATCTAAAGTTACTCCCTCCAAATAATCTTTTAAAGAAACCCAGCTGATTTTCCTCATACTTTTTGACTTTTTCATTTAACTCCATTAGCTCATAAGAATATTCTTTAATTTGCATTTTTAATTTAGCATTTTCACAGATTAGAACATCTCTCTCTTTTGAATTAATTTCCTGTTTTAGAGCGATTATTTCCTCTTTTAGCTCATTAATGACCCCTATTGAATCCTTAGTACTATTTGATATAATCTCGTTTAATCTATCAAAGAATAGCTCCTCAAGTGAACGGCTAATTTCTATAGCAATACTAGATGAATCAAGTTGGGAATTTATATTCTGAAGTGAAGTTTCTCCATTTCCAGCAACAATTAACTCTGGTGAAGAGATTATTATTTTTATTTGCTTATTACTGAAACCTTTGTCCTGCAAAAGTTTAATATATTGAATTAGTTCTATCTCCTTGATCGTATAATATCTATGATTCGATTCCGTTCTAGGGACTTCAATTTCAAATTCCTTCTCATAATATCTTAGAACATGAGGGGCATAGCCAGTTAATTCTGATACCTCCGAGATTGTATATTCTACACCATATTCCATGCTAATCCCCCTTCGCATTATCTGTCAATATAGCTTCTTTCTATATATCATAGCATATTTCCTCCTTTTCAAAGGAAATATTTTCTTACAAATTATCTTATTTACGAGAGAGAAATGTAGAAATTTATCGAAGGAAGAATAAAAAAAAGACAATAATACATTAGTATTATTGTCAAAATTATTATTAATCGTTTTGGATATTTTCTTCTATTGTATTTGTAATTTCTTTATTTTCAATGACTTCAGATGGCTCATCTGCCATAGCTTCCTTAGCACTTAAGCTTATTCTTTTTTCATCTTCGTTCACTTCAATTACTTTAACTGTAACTACATCTCCAATCTTTAAAGCATCTGAAGGCTTATTAACATGTTCTTTTGAAATTTGAGATACATGAAGAAGTCCATCTACACCTTCCTTTAGTCTAACAAAAGCACCAAAGTCCAATAGATTTACTACTTTACCTTCTACGATATCTCCTACATTAACATTTTTCTTAAATAACTCCCAAGGCTCTTCAATTGTTTGTTTTAATCCAAGAGATATTCTGTTTTTACCTTGATCAAGTGACAATACTCTAACTTGAACCTTATCTCCAGCTTTTAGTACTTCTGAAGGATGTTTAACTCTATTCCAGGATAAATCTGAAATATGGATTAGGCCGTCTACACCACCTAAATCAACAAAAGCTCCAAAGTCAGTAAGTCTTTGAACTACACCTTCAACAATTGCATTTTCTTCTAATTTACCCCATACTTCAGTTCTTTTCTTTGTTAATTCTTCTCTTTCTACTTCTTTTCTTGATACTATTACTCTTCTCTTATCTTTATCTAGGTCGATTACTCTAGCTTTAAAAGTTCTGCCTTTAAATTGGTCTAAATTAGTTACAAAGTTAGTAGACACATGTGAAGCAGGCATAAATCCGTTTATACCTAAAACTAATACAGTCAATCCACCCTTTACTGAATTTAAAACTTTACATTCTAATTCTGTTTTATTATTAAAAGCTTCTTCAAGCTTATCCCAGTTCTTTAAATCATCAACTTTCTTTAATGATAGAACTACGTTACCTTCTCCATCATCAAGCTTTATAACAAAAACTGATATTTCATCGCCTACTTTAATAATATCTCTTGGTTTTACATCTGGATCAGTTGATAATTCATCTCTGTTTATAATACCGTCACTTTTATAATTAATGTTTACCATTACTTCAGTATCGGTAACATATAATACAGTACCTTTTACAACTTCTCCTCTATGAATTCTTTTAAATGAGCTTTCAATTGCCTCCATCATTTCATCCTTGTTTAAATTATCCATCGCCTCAACAGCCTCCTTAATTATCCAATCAGGTGTAGATGCACCTGCTGTTATTCCTATTGTATTAAAATTTTGTATATCTTGTAAAGATAAATCTTCAATGGTTTCAATGTGAAATACATTCTTACAATATTTTCTACTTATTTCAGCTAATTTCTTTGTATTGGAGCTATCTATTCCTCCAATAACAACCATTGCATCTACCTTCTTAGATACTTCTTCAACAGATTCTTGACGTACTTTAGTAGCATTACAAATAGTATTATATAATATCATTTCTTCTGCTTTTTTTGCTACTATTTTAGATAATTGATCAAATTTCTCAAATCTATTGGTTGTTTGCGACACAACACATACCTTTTGAAAACTAGGAAGAGAAAATGCTTCCTCTTCTGAGTTAATGATATAAGCCTTATTTCCACACCATCCGTTTATACCAATAACTTCTGGATGTTTTGCATCGCCTATTATTATTATATCATACCCTTTATTTGAATAATCTTCAACTTTTTTATGAACAGAAAGTACGTAAGGGCAAGTACAATCTACAAGATTATGATTAAGCTCCTTAATTCTTTCTGCTACTGATTTTGGAATGCCATGAGATCTTACAATTACGGTTCCCTCTTCAATTCCTTCAAAATCTTCTATAGTTATTAAGCCTTCACTTTCCAATGCAGCTACTGCTTGTTTGTTA